>JAWVYF010000082.1:0-10876 GCA_033722845.1 Anderseniella sp.
ACATCTTCCCAATGGGCCAGAAATGCGTCCTTGTCCGCCCCTACAGGCTGGGAGATGTTGAAGTGGATGTTGCCATCGCCGATATGGCCGAACGGCACCGGCCTGCAGCCGGGGATCATATGCCTGACCTTGTTGGTGGCTGCATTAAGGAATTCGGGCACTTTCGACACCGGCACGGACACATCGTGCTTGATTGACCCTCCTTCGAGGCGCTGCACCTCTGACATCATCTCGCGCAACCGCCAAAGGTCATCGCGCTGCGGGCCGCTGGCGGCGATCGTTGCGTCGATCACGAGCCCTTCCTCGAGTGCGACTGCCAGGATGCCGGTCGCTGCCTCCTCCATTTCCGGCGCATCATTGAAGCCTGCCAGTTCGAACAGCACGTACCACTCGGACGGTGCCTCCAGCGGATCGCGGCAGCCGGCGTGGGCGATGACCATGTCGAGGCCGGAGCGCGGCATGATCTCGAAGGCGACCACCGCACTGCCGCTCATACGCCTGACCAGTGACAACAGCGCCAACGCGTCTTCCGGCGAGCCAATGGCCGCGAACACGGTGGCCCGGTCCGAAGGCTTCGGCATCAGTTTCATAGTGGCAGCGGTGATGATGCCAAGCGTGCCTTCCGCCCCGATGAACAGGTGTTTCAGGTCATAACCGGTATTGTCCTTGCGCAGCGTCTTGAGCCCGCTCCAGACCTCGCCCGAGGGCAGCACCACCTCCAGCCCGAGGCACAAGTCGCGGGTGTTGCCATAGGCGATCACGTTGATACCGCCCGCGTTGGTGGACAGGTTGCCGCCCACTTGCGCGGTGCCCTGCGAGGCAATCCACAGCGGGAATATGAGGCCCTTGCGCTCAGCCGCTTCTTGCGCGTGCTGCAGCGTAACGCCCGCTTCCACGGTGATTACGCTGTCAGCTTCATCCAGATGGCGGATGGCGTTCATACGCGAAAGGCACACCACAACCTCTGGCCCCAACGGAATCTGTCCGCCTACGAGGCCAGTATTTCCGCCTTGCGGCACGACGGCCGTGCCGGTCTCGTTGGCGAGCTTCAGGATGGCGGAGACTTCATCGGTCGAGCCAGGTTTGAGCACCAGCCGCGACTTGCCGATAAACTTTCCGCGCGGCTCGGTCAGGTGGGGCGCAATGTCCGCCTCATCGGTCAGCGCGTGGTGCTTGCCGACGATGGCCGTGAAGCGGGAGATGAGATCTGGGTCGAGCATGGGGGCACGATAGTGGGGCGCGGTTGTCTCGTCTAGCGCGGTGCGGCGGCGCGGCTGAGGCGGTCGTTGATGGCCACACCAAGCCCTTCGTCAGGAACGGGCGCCACGGCAATTGTCGCCGCGCCCTCGGCGTCGAGCGCATGTAGCATGGCAAACAGGTTGGCAGCGGCTTCCCTCAGGTCGCCTGATTTAGAAAGGTTCATGGCACCGTCGATCTTGCCGAAGCCGAGCATGACTTCGCCATCGCGGGCAGAAGTGGCATTGAGCCGGACGCGGGCGTTGGGCGCGTAGTGGCTTTCAAGCTGGCCGGGTGCCACAGGCGACTGCGAGTCACCGTTGGCGGTGTTTACAGGCTTGCCCAGCACATCCTCAAGCTGTTCGCGCGAAATGCCGCCGGGCCTGAGCAATAGTGGTTCTTCGCCAAGGCAGGAGACGATGGTGGACTCAAGGCCCACCTCGCAAACGCCCAGGTCCACCACGCCCCAGATACGGCCTTCAAGCCCCGCCAGGACGTGCTCTGGCCGGGTTGGCGATATCTGGCCTGAACGGTTCGCCGAAGGCGCGGCCACGGGTATGCCTGCAGCCTCAAGCAGCATCCGCGCACCGTCATGCCCCGGCACCCGGATGGCGATGGAGGAAAGGCCTGCGCTCACCAGTTCGCTCACCGGGCAATCTGCTGCCCGCTGCACCACAATTGTCAGCGGGCCGGGCCAGAACGCCTCAGCCAGCTTGCGCGCATCGGCGTTGAATTGACCAAGCTGCATTGCTGCTGCAACCGACGGCACATGCACGATGAGCGGGTTGAAGCTGGGCCGGCCCTTTGCCTCGTAGATTGCCGCCACTGCCCGGCCATTGGTGGCGTCCGCGCCGAGGCCATAGACGGTCTCGGTGGCAAACGCGACGAGCGCGCCGCGCTTCAGCGCATCTGCCGCCAGTGCAATGTCGGTGGTGACGATGGTCATTTCGGATAGTAGAAATAAACGTGTGTTGCTGTCAGGCATCTGGCTTGCCGTGATAGCGTCCACGCCGTCAAGCAAAACCATGAGGAAACCACGGGCATGTTCACCCCGCATACCGCCACCCTGCTCGATACGCTCAACGATGTTGCCGGTCTCGACCAGCTGATCGCAGAAGGCACGTTCGGCGAACTGTCCGGCGACGTGGTATCGGCGGTGCTGGAAGAGGCGGGCCGCTTCGCTGCGGAGGTGATTGCGCCGCTGAACCAGGCCGGTGACCGGCATGGATGTTCGCTGGACACCGGCAGCAACGAGATCACCACTGCCCCGGGCTGGAAGGACGCATACAGGCAGTGGGTCGAGGCAGGCTGGGGCTCGCTTCCCGCACCTGAGGAGTTCGGCGGTCAAGGCCTGCCGACGTTGGTCTCGCTGGCCGTGCAGGAGCTTTGGAACACCGCCGCCAATGCCTACGGCATCGGCACGTTGCTGACACAAGGCGCGGTCGAGGCAATAGAGGAACACGCGACGGACGAGCTGAAGCTGCGTTACCTGCCAAAAATGGTATCAGGTGAATGGACGGGCACGATGAACCTCACCGAGCCGCAGGCGGGGTCTGACCTTTCCGGCGTCAAGACGCAAGCCCGGGCCAACGGCGACGGCAGCTACTCGCTCACCGGCACCAAGATCTACATCACCTATGGCGAGCATGACCTGACAGACAACATAATTCACCTTGTGCTGGCGCGCCTGCCGGATGCTCCCGAGGGTACCCGCGGCATTTCGCTGTTTCTGGTGCCAAAGTTCCTGCTCAACGAAGACGGCACACCGGGCAAGCGCAACGACGTCAAGTGCATCGGGCTTGAGCACAAATTGGGCATTCATGGCTCGCCCACATGCACCATGCGTTATGGCGACGGGGGCGGGGCCATCGGCTGGATGGTGGGCGAGGAAAACCGCGGCCTCAATTGCATGTTCACGCTGATGAACAACGCCCGCCTTCACGTCGGCATGCAGGGCGTGGCGATTGGTGAACGCGCCTTTCAGCAGGCGCTGGCCTTTGCTCAGGAACGCAAGCAAGGCCGCCGCAAGGGTGAACGCGAACCGATGCCGATCATCGCTCACCCGGACGTGCGCCGGATGTTGATGGACATGAAATCAAAAGTGCACGCGGCGCGCACCATCTGCTTCATGTGTGCCCGCGCTATTGATCTGTCACGCCAGGCAGAAACGGAAGACGAGCGCCAGCGGCAGGCAAATCTCGCGGCCCTTCTGACGCCTGTTGCCAAGGCTTTCTCCACCGATGTCGGCGTAGAGGTGGCGTCCGACGGCGTGCAGATCCATGGTGGCATGGGCTATGTGGAGGAAACCGGTGCTGCCCAACACCTGCGCGATGCGCGCATCACGCCGATCTATGAAGGCACCAACGGCATCCAGGCGCTTGATCTTGTCACCCGCAAGCTGCCGCTTGAGGCTGGCGGCACGGTGGAACAGCTTGTGTCGGACATGGCCGAAACAGCCAGCGCTCTGGGCGAACAGGGCCAGGAGCTGGCTGCAGCCGTCAAAGCGTTCGGGTCAACCTCTCGCCAGCTGGGCAAATGGCTGATGGAGGGCGATGAACGCGCCATTGCCGCCGCCACGCCTTACCTTCGCCAGTTCGGGCTCACGCTGGGTGCTTACGGGCTTGGCAAGCAAGCACTCGCTGCGCGCGGCCGCAATGCCCCTGATGCGGCGCACAAGGCGCAATTGTTCGACTATTTCTCAAACGTGCAGCTTCCTCAGGTTGCTGCACTCGCCACCATCATTTCAGGCGGAGCCGGTGCCATTGCGCACGTGAGCGAGGACGTTCTGGCCGTCAGCTAGGCGCAATCGTGGCATTAAAAAACCCCGCTGGCGCGAGGTTGTTGGCAAAGATCTGAAGTCTATGGTGCATCAGCTGTCGTGATAGAAGATATGGCGGCCGATCTTGATGAGGCGCTTCATGGCGCCGGCCCAGCGCGGGCTCACATAGTCTGCGTGGTAGTGGGTTGCGGTGGACACCACGCGGACGTAAGCGTCGCCGGCCATGGCCCGGTCTGCCAGATACTTGGCCTTGCGCCATTCCTTGTGGCCACGCGGGATATCCTGCTTGCCATCGCAGGCAAACGAGAACTGACAGGAATTCATGCGGTGCGCACCATCATAGACCACGCCGCAGATCGTGTTCGGGTAACTCTTGGACTTGACCCGGTTTAGAATGACGTTTGCGACCGCAATCTGGCCGGCTTCAGGTTCCGAGCGGGCTTCGAAGTAAATGGCGCGGGCAAGGCAGTCCTTTTCGGCAAGGCGCGCTTCGCGTTGTTTGAGAACTCTCTGCTTTTCCGCACGGGCCAGCCGGAAACGATTCTCCAGCTTGGAAATCTTTGGTGCTGCCGGGATAGATACCAATTTTACCGTGGCTGCCGGCTTTGCCTTTGGCTGAGGCGCCACACGCTCCGGCGCAACAACGGCAATCTCGTCCTGAACGAAGTCAGACTTGCCCAAGCTGGCAGTGCGAACCTGCCCGTCCACCGCCATGACACGGAAATCCTGACGGGTCGGCTCGTCAAGCAATGACCCCTTGCTGGCAATAGTGGTTGCCGGGGACACGACATCAGCCCATTGGGCAGACGGCTGTTCAGGAGCGTTAGAGGCGGTGGCACGGGAAATCTGGTGACCAGCAAAGGCAACGGCGCCAACCACGGCCAGTCCAGCGATCGCGAACGTCACAACTTCTGAAAGCGTGATCGACTGATCAACGTTTTCGCTATGGCGGCCAGCGCGTTCGCGCATCCGCATATGCCGTTCAAAAGCTGACAAACTCGGGCCTTTCCCTGCGAGGTCCGTATCCACACTTCCCCAAAGCGTAGGACAAAGGCGTTTATCACAGGTTAACCATACTGACAAGTTTTCGGCCCCGTCAGCAGGGTCTGGACAAACGATCCAAAGTGGTTAGCGCGTTGCAGCGCACAAGACAACCCATCAGTGTTTTGAATCCTTAACAGCAGCCTGTGCTGCCGCCAGACGGGCAATCGGCACCCGGAATGGCGAGCAAGATACGTAGTCAAGCCCGGTTTCGTGGCAGAAATGCACGCTTGCCGGGTCGCCACCATGCTCGCCACAGATGCCGAGCTTGATGTCAGGCCGCGACTTACGGCCGCGCTCCACGCCAATTCTGACCAGTTCACCCACACCTTCGGTATCTATGGAGATGAACGGATCACGCTCCATGATGCCCTTGCGGATATAGTCATCCATGAAGCGGGCCGAATCGTCGCGGCTGATGCCGAATGCGGTCTGGGTCAGGTCATTGGTGCCGAACGAGAAGAATTCGGCAGCCTGTGCAATCTCATCCGCCTTCAGGCACGCCCGCGGCAGCTCGATCATGGTGCCGCACAGGTATTCGATCTTCTCACCGGTCTCTTCTTCCACTCTGGCATGCACCGCCTCGATCAGGCCGGCAACCAGATCGTACTCCGGCTTGCCCGTGATCAGCGGGATCATCACTTCCGGGATTGGCGCCTTGCCGGTGTCCTTCTTGACCTGTGCTACGGCCTCGAAAATGGCGCGGGCCTGCATTTCGGCGATTTCGGGATAGCTGACAGCAAGCCTGCAACCACGGTGTCCCAGCATGGGGTTGAATTCGTCCAGCTCTACAACGCGGGCGCGCAACAGCTCCGGGTCAACATCCATGTTGTCTGCCACCTCAAGAATTTCCTCTTCGCCGTGGGGCAGGAACTCGTGCAGTGGCGGGTCCAGCAGGCGGATGGTGACCGGCAGGCCAGCCATGATCTCGAACAGTTCGACAAAGTCTTCGCGCTGCATCGGCAACAGCTTGGCCAGTGCCTTGCGGCGCTGGTCTTCGGTTTCCGAGACGATCATCTCGCGCACAGCGGCGATGCGTTCACTATCGAAGAACATGTGTTCGGTGCGGCACAGGCCAATGCCTTCCGCCCCGAAATCGCGCGCCATGCGGGCATCTGTCGGGGTGTCCGCGTTGGCGCGCACGCCCAGTTTGCGCACTTCGTCGGCCCACTCCATGATGCGGCCGAAGTCGCCGGACAATTCCGGCTTGATGGTCGGGATTTCGCCGCGCATGACCTGGCCCGTTCCACCGTCAATGGTGATTACGTCACCAGCCTTCATCGTCTGGCCCATGACGGTGAACTGCTCGTCATCATAGTTTACGTGGATGGAACCGGCGCCTGATACGCACGGCTTTCCCATACCACGGGCCACCACGGCGGCGTGCGAGGTCATGCCGCCACGAGTGGTCAGAATGCCTTCTGCAGCGTGCATGCCGTGGATGTCTTCCGGCGAGGTCTCAAGCCGCACCAGAATGACCTTGCGGCCTTGCGCACGGGCTTCTTCGGCCTCGTCGCTGTCGAACACGATCTGGCCGCAGGCCGCCCCTGGCGAAGCCGGCAGGCCGGTGGCGATGATATCGCGCGCGGCAGACGGGTCGAGCGTGGGATGCAGCAACTGGTCGAGCGATGCCGGGTCGATGCGGGCAACGGCCTCAGCCTTGCTGATCAGACCTTCCTCGGCCATGTCGACGGCAATCTTGAGGGCAGCTTGCGCAGTGCGCTTGCCCGAACGGGTCTGAAGCATCCACAGCTTGCCATCCTGGATGGTGAACTCAAGATCCTGCATGTCGCGGTAATGCTGCTCAAGCCGGTCGAAGATGGCCGTCAGCTCGGCAAAGGTTTCCGGCATCAGGCTTTCCAGCGACGGGGCGTCCATGCCGGCATCGATGCGGGCCTTTTCGGTAATGTTCTGCGGTGTGCGGATGCCGGCCACCACGTCCTCGCCCTGGGCATTGACGAGAAACTCGCCATACAGCTCCTTGTCGCCGGTGGACGGGTTACGGGTAAAGGCAACGCCGGTAGCTGAGGTTTCGCCCATGTTGCCGAACACCATGGCCTGCACGTTGACGGCCGTTCCCCAGTTGTCCGGAATATCGTTGAGCTTGCGATAGGTGATGGCGCGGGCCGACTGCCACGACTGGAACACCGCGCCGATGGCGCCCCAGACCTGATCGTTGACATCCTGCGGGAACGGATCGCCGGTTGCTTCTTCCACGTGCGCCTTGTAGCGCGAGATAAGCTCGGCCCACTGGTCGGCGGTGATGTCGGTGTCGAGCTCGTAGCCGTTTTCTTCCTTGTACTCACCCAGCATGTCTTCGAAATCGTGGTGGTCCACGCCCAGGACCACGTCGGCATACATCTGGATGAAACGGCGATAGCTGTCATAGGCAAAGCGGCGGTCTCCGGAACGGGTGGCAAGACCTTCCACCGTCTCGTCATTGAGACCGAGGTTGAGCACGGTGTCCATCATGCCCGGCATGGAGACGCGCGCGCCCGAGCGCACCGATACCAGCAACGGGTTGGCCTTGTCGCCGAAACCTGCACCCACCTTGTCGCCAACCCACTTGATGGCACCGGCAACTTCGTCCTTCAGACCATCGGGGTAGGCCCGGTTGTTCTGGTAGAACCCCGTGCACACCTCGGTGGTGATGGTGAAGCCGGGCGGTACCGGCACGCCGAGCTGGCACATCTCGGCAAGGTTCGCACCCTTGCCGCCGAGCAACTCCTTGTCCCTGGCGGTGCCGTCAGCTTCGCCGTCGCCAAAGCGGTAAACCATCTTGGTTGTTGTCGTCATGAAGTTTGCCCCAGATACATGTAGCACGGCTGTCGTCTCCCGATTGTTCCAGGCTTTCCCGGACGTGTGACCCTGGTAGAGGCAAGCGCCGGGCCATTCGGAAGACTTGTCGTTTCACCGCGCCGAATGCACGGTTTTGGCGGAATTTTCAAGAAATTACTTGTTGCAGCGCACAATTTTTCCCGGACAGACTCCCAAAACAGGAACCGGAAAGGTATTCGCAGCGGTTACCGGCTCAGCCTTCGATCTTCGAGAAGTCTGCCACGGCCAACGTGGCCTCGCGGATACGGTTGAGCAGTTTCAAGCGGTTTTCGCGGTAGGACGGGTCGTTGTCGTTCACTGTCACCTTGTCGAAGAAGGCGTCAACCGGCGCGCGCAGCTTGGCGATGTGGCGCATGGCGGCGGTGAAATCTTCTTCTGCCACAGCCTTTTTCGCGTTGGCCTCTGCAGCGGATACAGCCCGGTGCAGGTCCTTCTCCTCGCCCTTGACCAGCAGCTTCACGTCCGGCTGGCCGGCGAACTCGCGGCCGTCCTTCTTCTCTTCGATACGCAGAATGTTCGACGCGCGCTTGACGCCCGCGAGCAGGTTCTGGCCGTCATCGGTGGCGAGGAACTCGGACAACGCCTCGACCCGCTTGACGATCATCAAGAGGTCGTCCTGGTTGCCGAGCGAGAACACCGCGTCGATCAGGTCGTGCCGGGCACCTCGGTCACGCAGGTAGACTTTCAGCCGGTCAGCGAAGAAGGCGAGGAGGTCGATCGCCTTGAAACCCAGCCCAAAATCGTCAAATTGCTGGTTCCGGAATAGCTGCGCACCACGTCCAAATATGTCGAGCAGTTCGAGACGCACCTCGTTTTCCAGCACCAGCCTGATGATGCCCAACGCAGCACGACGCAGGGCATATGGATCTTTCGAGCCCGTTGGCTTCTCGTCGATGAGCCAGAAACCTACGAGCGTATCGAGCTTCTCTGACAAGGCAACGATGATGGACGCCGGCTCAACCGGCACGGTGTCAGATGGTCCTTGCGGCTTGTAGTGGTCACGGATGGCATCTGCCACCGCACCATCCAGCCCTTCAGCACGGGCGTAGTATGAGCCCATCAGGCCCTGCAGTTCCGGAAATTCGCCGACCATCTCGGTGACGAGGTCAGTCTTGGCGAGTTTTGCCGCCAACTTAGCCTGCTCTACGTCTGCGCCGATGATTTCAGCAATCTCACCGGCCAGCGCCTCAATGCGGGCAACGCGCTCGCGTTGGGTGCCCAGCTTGGCGTGGAAGGTAATCTTCTCAAGGTCGTCGAGCCGGTCTTCCAGCTTCGTCTTCTTGTCCAGTTCCCAGAAGAACTTTGCATCCGACAACCGCGCGGCGATGACCTTGTTGTTGCCCTCGACGATCTTCTGGCCACCGTCCTTGGCGATCAGATTGGAGACAAGCAGGTAGTTGTTTGAAAGCCCGCCGTCCTTGGTGGCGACCGAGAAACACTTCTGGTGCGACTTGATCGAGGTGATGATCACTTCTGGCGGCACGTCCAGAAACGCCTTGTCGAATTCGCCCATCAGCACCACAGGCCATTCGACCAGCCCGGCCGTTTCGCCCAGCAGCGCTTCGTCCTCGATCAGCTCCAGCCCCTTGGCAAATGCCAGGTCCCTGGCGCTTGCCCGGATGGTGTCCATGCGCTCGTCGGTGCGCAGCATGACGTGGTGCGACTTGAGCTTGGTCTCGTAATCTTCAAAGTCAGAAACAGTGAAGGCTTCCGGTCCCATGAACCGGTGACCTAGGGTCACGTTGCCGGCCTCGATGCCGTCCACGTCGAAGGCAACGATCTCGCCATCGAACAGGCACAGTATGGATTGCAGCGGGCGCACCCAGCGAAGCTGCCCCGCCCCCCAGCGCATGGACTTGGGCCACGGGAACTTGCGGATCACGTCCGGCACAAGATCGGCAATCACGTGCGTTGTGGCGCGGCCCGGCTTTTCGATACGGGCAACGTAGAAAGAGCCCTTCTTGTCTTCCTGCACGTCGCAGTCATCCAGCGTGACGCCTGCCGACTTCAGGAAGCCCTGAATGGCCTGCTCCGGTGCGTCGGTGCGCGGGCCCTTTCGCTCTTCCCTGATGTCCGGCGTTGCCGTGCCAAGGCCGGACACGCACAGCGCCAGCCGGCGCGGGGTGACGTGCGCTTCGGCACCTTCATAAGTCAGGCCGGTATCGACCAGGCCATCGGTGATCAGCTTCTTCAGGTCTTCCGCCGCACGAACCTGCATGCGGGCCGGAATTTCTTCGGAGAACAGTTCAAGCAGGAGTTCAGCCATCGTCACGCACTCCCGCCAGCGGTTTTCGCCCAGGCCTCGCAGCAGCCCTTGGCCAACTCGCGCACTCTGAGGATATAGGCCTGACGCTCGGTGACCGAGATCACACCGCGCGCATCGAGCAGGTTGAACACGTGGGAGGCCTTGATGCACTGGTCATAAGCCGGCATGGCCATCAGGTGCCTGTCGCCTTCGTCTCCTGCCGCCAGCAGCGCCTTGCATTCGGCCTCGGCGTCCTCGAAGTGGCGCAGCAACTTTTCGGTGTCGGCATGCTCGAAATTGTGCCGCGAATATTCCTGTTCGGCCTGCAGGAACACATCGCCATAACTGATGCGTTCATCGCCCTCGCGGCCGTTGAAGTTGAGGTCGTAAACGTTGTCGACCCCCTGCACGTACATCGCCAGACGCTCAAGGCCGTAGGTCAGCTCACCCGATACCGGATGGCAGTCGATACCGCCGACCTGCTGAAAGTAGGTGAACTGCGAGACTTCCATGCCGTCGCACCACACTTCCCAACCCAGCCCCCAGGCACCCAGCGTCGGGCTTTCCCAGTCGTCCTCGACAAAGCGGATGTCGTGGTTTTCCTTGTCGATGCCAATGGCATAGAGCGACCCGAGATAGAGGTCCTGAAGATCGGGCGGCGAGGGTTTGATCAGCACCTGATATTGATAATAGTGCTGAAGACGGTTCGGGTTCTCGCCATAGCGCCCATCGGTCGG
>JAWVYF010000083.1:0-10670 GCA_033722845.1 Anderseniella sp.
ATCCTTCAGCCGCACCAGGGATCGGCCACCGTCGAGACGCGGCAGAAGATGGGTCAGCTGGTGGCGGACAACCTGCTCGACTGGTTCGATGAAAAGCCGGCGAGGACGCCTGTGCCGGAATGCCGGCATCTCAACCGGAAGTGACCTGGCAGCGAGACCCGTCTATCCGGCCTTGCGCTCGCCCGAATGCTCCAGCCCGCGCATCAGGTCGAAGAACTTCTCGCCCTGCACCTTGACGTGATCGCGCAACTGGTTTGCTGCGGCCTCGCCATCACCGGCCTCGATCGCCTCACGGATGAGCCGGTGCTCGTCCAGCGACTGCCGGATGCGCCCTCTTACCTGCAACTGCATGCGGCGGAACGGCTGCAGCCGCTTTTGCAGCTGCAGGGCCTGGGCGCGCAGGAAACCGTTGCCGCTCGCCTCATACAGGATCTGGTGAAACGTCTCGTTCTCGCGGTAGTAGCCATTGGCGTTGTCGGCTGCCTCGGCGGCTTCGCACTTTTCGCATGCCGCCTGGAAGCGCTTCAGCTGGTCATCGCTGATGCGCTTGGCCGCCAGCCGCCCGCACATGGCTTCAAGTTCAGCCATCACCTCGAACATCTCGACCACCTCGACAAAGCCGGGCAGCCGCACGAACGCCCCGCGCCTTGGGATCATCTCCAGCAGGCCAGACGCGGCCAGCTGGTTGAGTGCTTCGCGTACCGGTGTGCGCGATACCCCGAACCGGTTGCACAGCGTGACCTCGTCCAGCCGCATGCCATCGCCGAACTCGCCGGTCAGCACGGCCTGCTCGATCTCTTCGCGAATGCGGTCTGCGGTGCGCTCGTTCATGGTTGCCGACAACCCTAGCCGCACAACCGTGCATTCAACAAGCAAATTTTTGTATACAAGAATGTTGACTCTTGCATTCAACGCTCTAGGCTGACCGCGACTGGTTCACAACATGCCAGCGACCAAACCCATTGTTGGATCCGGCAGCAGCACAACAGCCGGACCGGGAGGAGATCCATGAAAAAGACACTTACCGCCGTCATCGCCGGCGTCGCGCTTGCCGCATCCATGACCACCGCCGCGCTGTCCAAGGAACTGCGCCTGTCGCACCAGTGGTCGACCAAGGACATTCGCCACCAGGTCGCACAGATCGTGGCCGATGAGGTTGCCAAGGCAAACGTTGACCTGACCATCAAGATTTTCCCGTCGAAGTCACTGTTCAAGCCGCGTGAGCAGTACAAGCCGCTGTCGCGCGGCCAGCTCGACATGACGGTGTTCCCGCTGTCCTATGCCGGTGGCCAGCGCCCGGAATACAACCTCACCCTGATGCCTGGCCTGGTGAAGAACCATGACCATGCCGCGCGCCTGAACGAATCCGACTTCATGAAGAAGCTCGAAGACCTCATGGCCGAGGATGATGTCCGCGTGGTGGTTCACGGCTACCTGGCCGGCGGCTTTGTCGGCAAGAACAAGTGCATCACCTCGCCGGACGACGTGAAGGGTGAACAGACCCGCGCCGCCGGCAAGGCGTTCGAGCAGATGCTGGCCGCCGCTGGTGCGTCGATCACCTCAATGGCCTCGTCTGAAATCTACTCGGCAATGCAGTCCGGCGTTCTGACCGCCGCCAACACGTCGTCTTCGTCGTTCGTGTCCTACCGCATTTACGAGCAGGTGAAGTGCTACACCCCCGCCGGCGATGTCGCGCTGTGGTTCATGTACCAGCCGCTGCTGATGAACAAGTCGGCCTATGATGGCCTGACCGACGAGCAGAAGAAGGCGCTGGATGCCGCTGCCGCCAAGGCCGAGGCGTTCTACCTCGAAGAAGCCAAGAAGCAGGACGCAGCCTCTGTCGAAGTGTTCAAGAAGGCCGGCGTGGAAATCAAGAACATGACGCCGGAAGAGTTCAACCAGTGGCGCGAGATCGCCAAGGGCTCGTCCTACAAGAACTTCGTCGAGAACGTCGAAGGCGGCCAGGCGCTGCTCGACATGGCGCTGTCGGTCGAGTAACCGGACACGCCTTGTAAAGGCGAACCATAACGATTGGCCGGAGACGCTTTGACTCGTCTCCGGCCCACCACCTCACCAACCATTTACCGGGGCGCATCATGGCCGCTGGACACTCTTCAACACCTGCCGGACCCGCCTTCCGCTCCGGCTGGGTCGGCGTCGTTGACCGCATTTCTACCGTGTGCGGCTGGGTAGCCGCTGCAATGATTGTCATCTCTGTCGCAGTAACCTGCCAGATGATCTTTGTGCGTGGCGTGCTCAACCAGTCGACCATCTGGCAAACCGAATTCGTCACTTATCTGATGGTGACAGCCACGCTGCTCGGCCTGCCCTACGTCCAGAAGCTGCGTGGCCACGTCAACGTGGACCTGTTGCCGCTGATGCTGCGCGCGCGCAGCCGCAAGGTTCTGGCGATCGTAACCATGGGCACTTCGCTGGTGATTATCGCCATCATGCTGTTTTACGGCGCCGAATTCTGGCACGCCGCATGGTCGCGCAACTGGAAGTCCGACACCGTCTGGGGCGTCCGGCTGTGGATCCCCTATTTCGCCATGCCTGTCGGCTTCGGCCTGCTGCTGTTACAACTGGCAGCCGACACCTGGGCTGTGATCACCGGCATGGACAAACCATTCAACATTGAGCAGGAGAAGCCCTGATGGACCCGCTTACGCTTGGGGCCGTCCTGGCCATCGTCACCATTGCAGTGCTGTTCTCCGGCGTCTCGGTTGCCGTCGGCCTGCTGATTGTCTCCGCCGCCTTCCTGCTCATCTTCGACGGGGCGCGATCACTCGAACTGCTACCTGAAATTTTCTTCGGCAAGTTGGATAATTTCGCCCTTCTGTCGATCCCCATGTTCATCATCATGGGCGCATCAATTGCCTCAACGCGCGCCGGGGCGGACCTGTATGAAGCCCTCGACCGCTGGTTGACCAAGGTCCCCGGTGGCCTTGTTATCTCCAACCTTGGTGCGTGTGCGCTGTTCGCCGCCATGTCCGGCTCTTCACCCGCAACTTGCGCGGCAATCGGCAAGATGGGCATTCCGGAAATGCGCAAGCGAGGCTACCCGGATACCGTCGCCACCGGCTCCATTGCGGCCGGCGGCACATTGGGCATCCTGATCCCGCCCTCCGTCACCATGATCGTCTATGGCATCGCCACCGAGACCTCCATTGGCCGGTTGTTCCTGGCTGGCGTTATTCCCGGTCTGCTGCTGGTGGGCCTGTTCATGGCCTGGTCATTGTACGACACCTGGCGCAAGGGCTCGATGGACGCACTTGCCGGGCGGACATACACCTGGGCCGAGCGCTTCCGCATCCTGCCGCGCGTGCTGCCCTTCATCGCCATCATTCTCGGCGTTCTCTATGCCATGTATGGCGGCTATGCGACACCATCGGAAACAGCAGCTGTAGGCGCGCTGTTTTGCCTGGTGGTGGCAATCATCATCTACAAACTGTGGAGCCCCACCCTGCTGTGGCACGTGCTGCGCGACTCCACCCGCGAAAGCGTGATGATCCTGTTCATCATCGCCGCTGCGGGCGTGTTCTCCTACATGCTGTCGTCGCTGTTCATCACCCAGTCCATCGCCGCGTGGATTGGCACGCTGGATGTGAACCCGTGGGTGCTGATGTTTGCCATCAACATTTTCCTGCTGATCGCCGGCTTCTTCCTGCCACCGGTCGCAGTAATCCTGATGGCGGCTCCGATCTTGCTGCCCATCGTCACCAATGCCGGCTTTGATCCCTACTGGTTCGCCGTCATCCTGACCATCAACATGGAGATCGGACTGATCAGCCCGCCCGTCGGCCTGAACCTCTATGTCATCAACGGCATTGCGCCAGAGATATCCCTCCGCACCATCCTTGTCGGATCACTGCCATTTGTTGCATGCATGGTGCTGGCAATCGTTCTTCTCTGCTTGTTCCCGGGCCTTGCCACCTGGCTGCCCGACACACTTATGGGACCAGCCGTATGAGCCGCATCTCCTACCTGCAGGACTTGCTGTCCAGCCTGTTTGAGCGCCGCGAGGGGCCTGCCCCGAAAGCCGACGCCCGCGACCTGCTGGCACTGGGGCAATCACTGCTGGCAGACACTGGTGAAGTCTCAGGCCTGCAAACGGCGGCTTCCCTGCTGGAGAATTACGCCCATGCCGATGACGATCAGAAACTGGCGTTCTTCAAAAGCCTCGCCAGCGATTTCGACATCGACACTGCAGAACTCAACAGACAGACCGAGGCGTATGCCAAGAACCGCGACGCGGCCACGCTGACCCGGCTGCTGGATGTTGCCGAGCCACGCCGGCAGGAGCTGTTGCGCCGCCTCAATGCGGTGCCCGGCGGCACCGAAAAGCTGGTGCGGATGCGTGAAGACCTGCTCAAGGTCTTGCGTGAAGACAAGACGCTTTCCCGCATCGACGTGGATTTTGAACACCTGTTCGCTTCATGGTTCAACCGCGGCTTTCTGGTTCTCAGGCCAATCGACTGGACAACCCCGGCCCACATCCTTGAAAAGATCATCCGGTATGAGGCTGTCCACGCCATCGACAGCTGGGATGACCTGCGCCGCCGCCTGCAACCGCCGGACCGGCGCTGCTTCGCCTTCTTCCACCCCGCCATGCCTGACGAGCCGCTGATCTTCGTCGAAGTGGCTCTGTCCAAGGGTATCCCCGGATCAATCCAGACAGTACTGGCAGAAGATCGCCACCCGCAAAGCCCAGAGACAGCGGACACCGCAGTATTCTACTCCATCTCGAATTGCCAGAAGGGCCTGCGCGGAGTCTCGTTTGGCAACTTCCTGATCAAGCAGGTCGCCCAGGATTTGGCCCAGAGCCTGCCCAACATCAAGACGTTCGTCACCCTGTCGCCGGTGCCGGCCTTCATGGCATGGCTGAAGCAAACCGCCGCCGATGAAGGCAACGAGCAGATCGAGCAGCTTCACCTTGAAGCCAGCATGATGACGCCGCAGAACGCAGACGAGGCATCGCCGGAAACAGCTGCTGCCCTGAAGTCTCTTGCAGCACGTTACTTCCTGCAGGAACAGCGTCCCAAGGGCGGTCCGATCGATCCCGTCGCCCGGTTCCATCTGGGCAATGGTGCCAGCCTGAAAGCGATTCACTGGCTTGGCGATCGCTCAGAGAATGGCATCCGCCAGTCGGCAGGCATGATGGTCAACTACCTCTATGACCTGAAGACCGTCGACGCCAACCACGAAAGCTTCTCCCGCGACAAGCAGGTGATCGCGTCGCGCGACGTCACCAACCTGCTCGATACGAAGTTTGCTGCCCCGGAAAAACAGAGACAGTCTCATGGCTAATCACCTGTTCGACGGCCTGATGGCCAACGCAGATCCTGAACGTGCCTTTGCCAGGATGCCGGATGGCCGCTGGTACACCTATCAGCACGTAATCGATGTGTCGGCACGCTTTGCCAACCGCCTTGTCGAGCTGGGCGTCAAACCCGGTGATCGCGTTGCGGTGCAGGTGCCGAAGTCCATCGAAGCAGTGATGCTGTACTTCGGTGTCGTCCGCACCGGCGCAATCTTTCTGCCGCTGAACACCGCCTATACCGCGGCGGAGATCGAGTACTTCCTCGGCAACGCCGAACCCTCGGTGTTCGTTTGTGACCCGAAGGACGTAGATGGCTACACGCCGTTGACTGACAAGATGGGCATCAGGCTCGAGACAATGGGCGTTTGGAAAAGCCCGGACGAGTTTGCCGGCACTCTGCTTGAAGCAGGCCTGAACGCCTCTCCGCAGTTCTCCAGCGTTGCACGCGGACCGGACGACCTTGCTGCCATTCTCTACACCTCAGGCACCACTGGGCGCTCCAAGGGCGCAATGCTGACCCACGACAATCTGTTGTCAAATGCCATCGTGCTGAAGGATCTGTGGCAGTTTACGCAGGATGATGTGCTGCTGCACGCCCTGCCTGTTTTCCACACTCATGGGCTGTTCGTTGCCACCAACACCATCATGCGTGCCGGGGGGCAAATGATCTTCCTGCCCGGCTTCAATGCCGACCAGGTCATCGAGTACCTGCCAGACGCGACTGCCATGATGGGTGTGCCGACCTTCTATACACGCCTTCTGGATGATGAACGCTTTACCAGGGAACTGGTCAGCCACATGCGGCTGTTCGTGTCCGGATCCGCGCCGCTGCTGGCCGAAACCCACATCGAATTTGAGAAGCTCACCGGTCATCGCATCCTCGAGCGCTACGGCATGACCGAAACCAACATGAACACCTCCAACCCCTATGACGGCGACCGTCGCGCCGGCACCGTTGGTTTCCCGCTGCCCGGCGTCAGCTTGCGGGTATGCGATCCCGACAGCGGCAAGCAACTGCCGGATGGCGAGATCGGCATGATCGAGGTGAAAGGCCCGAACGTCTTTGCCGGATACTGGCAGATGCCGGAAAAGACGAAGGAAGAATTCCGCGAAGATGGCTTCTTCATCACCGGGGACCTCGGCAAGATAGACGAAGACGGCTATGTGCATATCGTAGGGCGCGGCAAGGATCTGATCATTTCCGGCGGGTACAACATCTATCCCAAAGAGATCGAATTGCTCCTGGACGAGCAGGACGGTGTACTGGAATCTGCCGTCATCGGCGTGCCGCACCCCGACTTCGGCGAGGGCGTGGTGGGCATCATCGTGCCCGAGAAGGGTCATACGGTCAGCGAAGATGCCATCATGGCCTCAATCAAGGATCAGGTCGCACGCTTCAAGCAGCCCAAGAAGATTTATGTACTCGACGAGCTGCCACGCAACACAATGGGCAAGGTGCAGAAAAACATCCTGCGCGATCAGTACGCTGCCACGTTCGCGAGCTGATTTCCCAAGCAGTACATTGACGAATGCGCCGCATCTCCTAGGCTGGCTTCAAAACGAACGGCCCGCCTGGGAGGATTTGCATGACCATCGAACTTTCATTTCACGGTGCCGCGCGAACTGTCACCGGATCATGTTTCCGGCTGAAGACCAAAGCCGGGACCGTGCTTGTCGATTGTGGGCTTTTCCAGGGGTCCAAGACCCTGCGTGAGCTGAATTACCAGCCGTTTCCGTTCAAGCCCTCCAGCATCGATGCCGTCCTTCTGACCCATGCCCACATCGACCACGCAGGTCTGCTGCCAAAGCTCAGCCGGTTTGGCTTCGAAGGAACCATTCACGCCACGCCACCCACCGTAGACCTGTGCTCGGTCATGCTGCCGGACTCCGGCAACATTCAGGAAAGCGAGGTTGAGCGTCTCAACCGCCGCAACCGGCAACGTGGCAAGAAACTGGTCGAGCCGATCTACACACTGCGTGATGCGCTTGCCTGCATGGATCAGTTCCAGGCCCATGACTACGAAACCTGGATCGACGTGCTGCCGGGAATCCGCGCGCGCTACTGGAATGCCGGGCACATGCTGGGCTCGTCATCAATCGAGGTGCATGTCTCTGATGACGGCAACGGCAAGCCGGTCCGGCTCTTCTTTTCCGGTGACATCGGCCCGGACCACAAGCTGTTGCAGCCAGACCCGGAGGCACCATCCGGCTATGACTACCTGTTATGCGAGAGCACCTTTGGCGCCACTGACCGGGCGACAACCCTGCCCGAAGCTCGCCGCGCCGAGCTTGGCAAATACGTCAGTGCCGCCGCTCAAAAGCGCGGTGCTCTGCTGATCCCGTCCTTTGCGGTCGAGCGCACCCAGGAGGTGCTGACTGACCTGATGCTGCTCATGAACAATGGCGAAGTACCCGCCGGACCGGTGTTCATCGACAGCCCGCTCGCCGGCAAGGCCACAGAAATATTCAAGCGGCACGCCGGCATGCTGGAAAACGCCAAGGCGCTGAAAGATGCGCTTGAGTCACCTCATTTGCGCATTTCCGAAAGTGTCGAGGACTCCAAGGCCATCGGCCGGCTGAATGGCTATCACATCATCTTGTCAGCCAGCGGCATGTGTGACGCAGGCCGCATCCGCCACCACCTGAAGAACCATCTGTACAGGCCCGAAGCGACCGTACTGATGGTTGGTTACCAGGCCCAGGGCACGCTTGGCCGGGTGCTGCTGGAAGGCGCAAAGACCGTGCGGATCCACGGCGAGGAAATCGACGTGAAAGCCGCGATCGAGCGCATCAACGCTTATTCCGGCCACGCCGACGCACCTGAACTGGAGCGCTGGATCGGCGAACGCCTGCCGGTCCACCGCAACATGTTCCTCACCCACGGCGAAGAAGAAGGCATGACCGGGCTGACCGCGCGCATCGCCGGAAAGCTGATGCCGGCCGACCGTATTCTCGCGCCCGACATCGACGATACGTTCCGTCTTGATGGTGAGGCCGCCCGCCAGGTCGAGAGCGAAATCCGCCGCCACATCGACCCGCCCGAAGCGGCCCGCAAGCCGGACTGGAGCAACGAGCTTACCCAGCTCATGTTCGACATCAACGATGCCCTGGAGAAGCAGGCCGGTGGCCGCAACCGCTCGAAACTGATCAGACGCCTCAGGGAAGCCCTTGAAAGTCATGGTTGAATCGCTGCCTTTGCGCTAAACACCAGCAAAATCATTGTTTCAACGGACACCAAGAAAACGACATGACCGAGCAACGCAAGCCCGCTGCACAGATGAATTCCTCAACCTATACGCTGCCCGCGCTCGACCAGGAGTTCCTGCTGGGCGACTCCACGCGCGGCATCCGTTTCATGCTGGAGTACATGAAGGCTGAAGAGCATCTGCGCGACTGGGGCGTGCGCACCACCATCGTGGCATTCGGCTCGGCCCGGGTCCGCGAGGACGACGAAGGACGCCGCGGCCACTGGTACCGCTCGGCCATGGAACTGGGCCGCATCGTATCGGAGCGCGGCGGCGCACTGGACCACAATGGCGGGCAACGCGACAATGTGATTGCCACCGGCGGCGGGCCGGGCATCATGGAAGCCGCCAACCGCGGCGCGATCCTCGCCGGCGCGCCAACTATCGGATTTAACATCACTTTACCGCACGAGCAGGAGCCGAATTCCTGGTCGACGCCGGACTTGACGTTCAATTTTCACTACTTCGCCATGCGCAAGATGCACCTGGCCATGCGCGCCAACGGCCTGTGCGTCTTTCCTGGCGGTTTCGGCACCATGGACGAGTTGTTCGAAATCCTCACCCTAGTCCAGACCAACAAGATGAAGCACATCCCCATCATATTGTTTGACAAGGAGTTTTGGGAATCTGCGGTCAACGTGAACGCATTTCTGGAGGCCGGAACAATCTCGCCCGGTGACGAGAAACTGTATCAGTATGCCGACACTGCGGAAGAAGCCTGGGATCATCTCGTCGCTGGCGGAATCCTGGAAGGAAAGCCGCTGCAGGCCGACTGACATTCAACCGTTCTAAACCGCTTGTTCACCATATTCTGCAAAACTTTCACCTGAAACTATCGTCAGTAGCGGTCAGGATTCACCCGGGATTCTCCCCTGTTTCCGCACCGCGCCAGTAGTGTCAGGCGTTTGTCATGTCCGGTCCGGCATCCTCTCAGAAAACAGTCCTCATTATTGAGGACCGCCCCTCGATTGCGAGCGCTTACCGCGCGCACCTGGAAGCTGAAGGCTACTCGTGCCGGTTGGCGGCCACCGCCGGTGCTGCCGCTGAGATCCTGAATACCACTGCGCCCTTCGCCGCGCTCCTGTCACTCGAACTGCCGGGATGTGATGCAACTGAGTTGATCTCCCGCTGGACGGCACTGACGCCGCAGACAGCCATCATCGCCATTGCTGCAAACGCCTCGATCAACGCTGCGGTGGATGCCGTGCGCGCAGGCGCATGGGACTACCTGGTCAAGCCGGTCTCCCGAAACCGCCTGATCACCACCTTGAACAATGCCACCGGCCAGACGACGACCAGACCCAGAGAGGCAGCACCAACTACCAGCAACCAACCCACCACAACCATGCTGGGTTCGTCCGCCGCGATGGCCGACCTGCATCGCCAGATCACCGCAATCGCTGCCTCGAGCGCACCGGCATTCATCACGGGTGAAAGCGGGACCGGCAAGGAGCTGTGCGCCGAAGCCATCCACCGCGCCTCTGCGCGTGCAGGCAAACCATTCGTTGCGCTCAACTGCGGAGCCATTCCACGCGACCTGATGGAGTCGGAAATCTTTGGCCACCTGAAGGGCGCATTCACCGGTGCCATATCTGATCGCGAAGGCGCAGCAGCAGCAGCAGACGGCGGCACACTCTTCCTCGACGAAATCTGCGAGATGGACCTGCACCTTCAGACCAAGCTGTTGCGATTTCTTCAAACCGGCACCATCCAGCCCGTCGGCTCACCCCATGTCCGCAAGGTCAACATCCGCATTGTGTGCGCCACCAACCGCACACCGCAGACAGAAGTTGCCGAAGGCCGGTTCCGCGAAGACCTGTTCTTCCGCTTGCACGTCTTGCCAGTTGCACTCAAACCGCTGCGGGCACGTGGCAACGATGTCATCGAACTCGCACAGGACTTTGTTGCGCAGTTCACCCGCGAAGAGCACAAGCAATTCACCTCGCTCGGTGACTGCGCTGTTGAGCGCCTGCGCGCCCATCACTGGCCGGGCAATGTGCGCGAACTGCAGAACGTGATCCGCCAGGCAATAGTGCTGCACGATGGGCCTGTGCTGGAAGCCGCCATGTTGCCTGATTATCTCGGCATGCCTGCATGCCCTGATA
>JAWVYF010000084.1:0-10573 GCA_033722845.1 Anderseniella sp.
CACGGTTGGCAATCAGAATCTTCTTGAACATGCACGCCCCTGCAATATCAGCATCACATTACTTGAATTGGAAGGTGTTCTAGCCGCCAAACCACGCTCATGTGAATAGGCAAATAGTTAGCCATGACACAATTATGGAGCCATACCCGGTGGCCTTGCAGGGCCTTTCATTTCCCTTGCCGATTGACAGGTCGAACTGAGCCAGCCGTGACAGGCAATACGCCGCAGCCGAATAGCTGGCGGCAAGGCAAGGCGTCCTGTAGTTAGCGCCACCAGAACTCAATCCCGGTGGCGTGAAAGATGATCCAGCCTGTCCCGACCAATTTGTTCATCTACGGCACATTGCTTGAAGCGGCCCAGCACCCGATGGGTCAGTTGCTGCGCGATAATGGCAGCTTCGTCGCGCGCGGCAGCATTCGCGCCCGGCTATACATCATCGACGAGGTGGATGAGCACGGACCCAACTCCTTCCCTGCGGCAGTCCCCTCATTCGAAAATGACGACCGGGTCCACGGAGAAGTGTTTGCGCTCCATGCACCCGATATTGTGCTGCCGAAGTTCGACGACTACGAAGCCTGCTCGCCGCGTTGGCCAGAGCCACACGAGTTCCTGCGCCGGTCCGTAAAGGTACTTCTCGAAGATGGCAGCGTGCTGGACGCCGTCTCCTACCTCTACACCTACGACATTTCCCGCGCCCGGCAGGTGCCCGGCGGCCGGTTCACCGAGGTCTCTCCGCAAACCCGTTGAACCTCGTGCAAGTGCGGCTCACAGACCGCTTGACCAGTCCGGCCATTCCCGCCTAAGCCCCGTGTCCATGACACAGAAGGTTCCAAAGATCGGCCTCGTCTCGCTCGGCTGCCCCAAGGCGCTGGTCGATTCAGAGCGCATTCTCACCCAGCTCCGCGCAGAAGGCTATGTCTTCTCGCCCGACTACGAAGGTGCGGATGCTGTAATCGTCAATACGTGCGGTTTTCTTGATTCCGCCAAGGCCGAGTCACTTGCTGCCATCGGTGAAGCGGTGAACGAGAACGGCCGGGTGATTGTCACAGGCTGCATGGGCAACGATGCCGATGTCATTCGCGCCGCGCACCCGCAGGTTCTGGCCGTCACCGGGCCGCAACAGTACGAAGCCGTGGTCGGCGCCGTACACGATGCCGTGCCGCCGGTGCACGACCCGAAGTTCGACCTTGTGCCCGACACCGGCCTCAGGCTCACGCCGAAGCACTACGCCTATCTGAAGATTTCCGAAGGCTGCAACAATCGCTGCTCGTTCTGCATCATCCCGTCGCTACGCGGCGATCTTGCCTCGCGTCCGATGGCATCGGTGCTGTACGAAGCTGAGCGGCTGGTCAAGGCTGGCACGAAGGAACTGCTGGTCATCAGCCAGGACACATCCGCCTATGGCCTCGACATCAAGTACGCCGCCAGCAAATACCGCGGGCGCGATGTTGAGGCCCGCTTCATCACCATGGCTCGCGAGCTGGGACAACTGGGTGCCTGGGTGAGGCTGCACTATGTTTACCCCTATCCCCACGTCGATGACGTCATCGCCCTGATGGCCGAGGGGCTGGTGCTGCCTTATCTCGACATTCCGTTCCAGCACGCCTCGCCTGACGTGCTGAAGAACATGCGGCGGCCTGCCAACCAGGCAAAGGTGCTTGACCGCATAAATGCCTGGCGCAAGGGCTGTCCTGATCTCGCCATCCGTTCCACCTTCATTGTCGGCTTTCCCGGCGAAACCGAGGAAGACTTCCAGTATCTGCTCGATTGGGTGCGCGAGGCCCGCATCGAACGCGCTGGCTGCTTCAAGTACGAACCGGTCGACGGCGCCACCGCCAACGAGCTTCCTGGCGCGGTTCCTGAAGAGGTAAAGGAAGAGCGCTGGCACCGGTTCATGGACGTCCAGTCGCAGGTGTCCGCCGAAATCATGCAGGCGAAGGTTGGCCGCGAAATCGACGTGCTCATCGACGCTGTCGACGAAGATGAAAGCGGCATTGAAGCGGTTGGCCGTTCGGTGTGGGATGCACCCGAAATCGACGGCAACGTGTTCCTGCCCGGTGAAGGCAGCCTCAAACCCGGCGATATGGTGCGCGCCCGTGTCGTTGAGGCGGAGGAGTATGACCTTGTTGCGGAGCTCATCTGACGCACAATAACCGGTGACACGGACCCTCCCATGGCCAGCGTAAAGGCGTACTACATAAATCTGGACAGCCGGCCGGACCGCCGCGCCTTCATGGAGAAGCAATTGGCGGCACTGCAGCTGTCTGCAACCCGCATACCTGCCATCGACGTTGTTCAAGCGCTCAAAATGGCCACGCCGGCTGCGCGTTCGGCCCTCGGCAAGCACACCATCTCTCCCGGCGAACTGGCCTGTAACGCAAGTCACATGGCAGCATGGCAAGAGGCCTTCAAAGACGGCGCAGATGCCGCATTCATACTGGAAGATGATGCAGCCTTGGGACCAGACCTTGCCACCGCGCTTGACTGTGTCGGACCTTATCTCGCCAACTGCCACATCATCCGGCTGGAAACACGCTTGCGTACGTCCGAGCTGTCCTTGGAACCTCGGTACCAATCCGGGCCTTATGCGTTGCACAGGTTTCATTCATTCGAGTGGGGCTCCGCAGGATATCTGATCACCCGCAGTGCCGCTCAACGCGTGATGGATAGTGGCGGGGGCGACTGGCTCATATTCGACCGCCTGCTGTACGATCCTGCTCGCCGTCATTGGCATGGGCTCGAAATCGTCCAGACGGTTCCTGCGCCAGTCTATCACCCCGGCGTCGCTGGCCTAGACGGCCTGCAGCACAGCGATCTGGCCAAGGGCCGCAAGGATCGCAAAAGCGCGCTCAGAACCACCCTCACAGGCGATATCGTATACAACGCAGAGCGCTTCATCAGCAGATGGCGAAAACAAGGGGCCAGAGCGCTTCGACGGTGGCGAGGCAACACGACGACCCAGATCATTCCCTTCACCGGCAATGCGCCGGATGTGGACCCATGACACTCGACGACTATAACAACTTCTGCGCCGGCCTTCCCGCCACCACGCACGTCGTGCAATGGGGTGGCGCACATGTGTGGAAGGTCGGCGGCAAGGTGTTTGCCATCGCCGGCTGGAACAAGGGTGAAGAGCTGGCCGTCACCTTCAAGGTTTCGGACATGTCGTGGGAAATCCTGCCGCACCAGCCCGGCATCCGCCCGGCCCCGTATCTCGCCTCACGCGGCATGAAGTGGGTTCAACACTACGCAAAGCCGGGCTTGAGCGATGCGGACCTGAAGGCGTACATCGGCGAATCCCACCGAATTGTCGCCTGCGGCCTGAGCAAGAAACGTCAACGAGAACTGAGAGTTGGCGCGTTTTCCTGAAGTGCTCGCAAGCTACTTCGCTGCCCGCACGATCCGGTTTTCGACATCGCGCATGATCCGGTCGTACTGCTGAAGCTGCGTTGGCGTGAACACCTTTGCCAGGGCATTGCGTTCAGCACGTGCTGCAGACTGCAATTCGCCGCTTGCCTGCATCAGCTTGCTCATTTCCGGTTGCGCCCTGCGCCGGATGCCGTACTTGCGGAAAATACGGTTCACCTGCGCTGTTGCCGCGCGGTTGATGCGGCGCACCTTGGCGCGCTGGCTGGCCGTCATCTTGATCTTTTGCGTGTAGCCGGAATCGTAAATTGATGCTGCGTCCGCCGGAACGGGTGCGAACATCACCCCTACGCCGAGCATCACCGGCAACGCGACCTGTCGTGCGATCTTCATTGGTTGCATGTCATGTGACCCTTGCAGTCGAATCGTGTGCCGTACCCTTTTTAAAGGTCTACAGCACACCAATCCTGCTCGCCGAGGTCAAATGAACACTGGCCTGCCGGGCAAATAAATTGCCCGGTGTGACCCGTCTGCATCAGGTATCCGAAGGTCAGGCAACCCTGTCGAGCAGCGGCTTGAGGCCCGGATGGATATCCGGTGACTCGCGCTTGATGAACAGCAGCAACGCTTTTTCGGCGTCGTGCAGTTCGCCATCATGATTGATGCGCTCCACCAGCCAGTCGGCTTCCGACGTGTTGACCTGCTCTGCCATCGCGATGTCCATGGCGCGCTGCCGGTGGCGCTGCTCCAATTCCGCTTCACCATCATGGCGAACCGCATCAAGAAAGCCACGCAGGCCACCCGACAGGATGCGGCCAAAATAGTCACCCACGCTGGCATCAGAATCGTCCAGCCACTGTTCGCGGCGCAGCGCATCAGCACGGCTGGCCGGTGTATGAAGCTGTGCGGCCATCAGGTAGTTGGCATTGGCTTTGACGAACAGGTCTGCCCAGGCCGGGTCTTGCGACTTGTCGGCCACTGCGTCGTTGATGTCGAACAGCAACTCGGCTTCACGGCGCGAGATCGCCAGGCCATTGTCGCCCCCGGCTGCGTAGAGAACACGGCGCAGCAGTTCCACTTCGCCCCGGCCGATCTGCCCCGGTTCCAGCGTCTCGCCAGACCGGGTGACACCGCCGCCGTGCAGCACGGCTTCATGCACCTGCTTGATGGCAAACTCTTCCAGCACCGGCGGCACGTCGCGGGCCGCTTCCATCACCTTGATGAGGGCTTCCATCTCGGTCGCGGTCTTGACGCGGCCCGATGCCGAGACGCGGGCGATCAGCCATTGGGCCATGTCGTCGGACACATATCCGTGCGGTTCGCTCTGGTGAACGCAGAAGTCGGTCATTGCCTCGGCGAAGAAGTCCGGCCAGGCATTGCAGGCACCATCGGCTGCGTCGTTCAGCCGGAACAGGGCTTCCGCCTCTGCCCGGTCGATCTTGTGGTCGTTGCCATACATGGCGCGCCGCAGGGCCAGCACGTCCTCGTCCGTCACCGTGCCACGGGCAATCATGTTGTTGATATCAG
Organism: Anderseniella sp.; assembly: GCA_033722845.1. GTDB lineage: Bacteria > Pseudomonadota > Alphaproteobacteria > Rhizobiales > Aestuariivirgaceae > Anderseniella. The sequence goes on from JAWVYF010000084.1 coordinate 4,894, forward strand.
CCACCGCATTCATCCGCGTACCCTCTCTCAAATTCGCGCAATTGGTGCGGGAGGGTATGCAATCAGCGTTTAGATTTGCCTAACGGAAGCGATAAAACGCCCCGCCATCAAAGCGGAATGTTGTCGTGCTTTTTCCAGGGGTTCTCGACCTGCTTGTTGCGCAGCATGTTGAGCGCACGGCTGATCCGCTTGCGCGTGGTGCCGGGCATGATGACCTCGTCGATATAGCCACGCTCTGCCGCCACAAACGGGTTGGCGAAGCGGTCTTCGTAGTCCTTGATCCGCTTGGAAATCTTGTCGGCGTCACCCAGCTCCGAGCGGTACAGGATTTCCGCAGCACCCTTCGGTCCCATCACCGCAATCTCGGCGGTCGGCCACGCATAGTTCACGTCACCGCGGATATGCTTGGAGCTCATAACGTCATAAGCCCCGCCGTAAGCCTTGCGGGTAATCACCGTCACCTTCGGCACGGTGGCCTCGGCATAGGCAAACAGCAGTTTCGCGCCATGCTTGATCAGCCCGCCATATTCCTGCGCGGTTCCCGGCAGGAAGCCCGGCACGTCAACGAACGTCACCAGCGGAATGTTGAAGCAGTCACAGAACCGCACGAAGCGCGCCGCCTTGCGGCTGGCGTCGCTATCCAGCACGCCGGCCAGCACCATCGGCTGGTTGGCGATAATGCCCACCGTGTGGCCTTCCATGCGGGCAAAGCCGACCACGATGTTCTTGGCATGGGCTTCCTGGATTTCGAAGAAGTCCCCCTCGTCCACGGTCTTCTGGATCAGCTCCTTCATGTCATAGGGCTGGTTCGGATTGACCGGAATGATCGTGTCGAGCGACTTGTCAATTCGCTCGCCGTCGTCCTTGGTCGGCACGTTGGGCGCCTCTTCCATGTTGGACGCCGGCAGGAAGTCGATCAGTCGGCGCATCTGCAACAGCGCCTCGACGTCGTTGTCGTAACCCTTGTCAGCCACGGAAGACTTGACCGTGTGGACCGATGCTCCACCCAGGTCCTCCGCCGTCACCGTTTCGTTGGTCACGGTCTTCACCACGTCCGGCCCGGTCACGAACATGTAGCTGGTGTCCTTCACCATGAAGATGAAGTCGGTCATGGCCGGCGAATAGACGTCCCCCCCGGCGCATGGGCCCATGATGACGGAAATCTGCGGGATGACGCCCGAGGCCAGCACATTGCGCTGGAACACTTCGCCATAACCGCCCAGTGCAGCCACACCTTCCTGGATGCGCGCGCCGCCGGCATCGAACAGGCCGATGATCGGTGCGCGGTTCTGCAGCGCCATGTCCTGGATCTTGGTGATCTTCTTGGCGTGGGTTTCGGACAGTGAGCCACCGAACACGGTAAAATCCTTGGCGAACACGTACACCGTGCGGCCGTTCACCGTGCCCCAGCCGGTCACGACGCCATCGCCGGGGATTTTCGTGTCTTCCATGCCAAAATCAGTACAGCGGTGTTCGACAAACATGTCGAACTCCTCGAACGAGCCGTCATCCAGCAGAAGCTCAATGCGTTCGCGCGCCGTCAGCTTGCCGCGTGCGTGCTGCGCCTCAATGCGCTTTTCACCGCCACCAAGCTCGGCAACCGCACGGCGCTTCTTCAGCTGTTCGAGAATTTCCTGCATGAGACTGCTTGCTCCCTGCCCTGTCATAGACTTGTTACAGGACGTTCTAGCACCATTGTGCGCCGCGGCAAGTCAGACGTTTGGGTGTGGGAGACACTGCGGCACACCGCAGCTTGTTCCAGGGGTCCAGCTCAACCGTCACCCCAGCGAAGGCTGGGGTCCATGCAGAAAGGTTTTCAAGGTCGGAAAAGCCTGGATTCCGGCCCTCGCCGGAATGACGACAGTACATGACATCAAACCAGCAGGATCAACACATCCCCAGAAACCGCACCGTCGCATCGAAGTCCGCCTTGCGCACCGCGCGGCGGGCCTCGGCTTCCTCGTCCGCGCCCCACTGCTCGATCTGCCAGTCCTCGTCCACATGCGCGGCAGCCCAGGCGGCCTCTGCATCCAGCGCACCGGCACCGGTCATCACCGCCACCAGCGCCGAGCCGGTCAGCGTGGTCATGTTGTGAATGGCGGTCAGCCGCCACGGGCTTTCGACAGTTAGCGCCCCGCGCAGTTTTTCCAGCGAGTTTTCCGGCTGGGCCTGATGCATCACCCCCGCCACGCAGATGAACCGGCAGCCGAGCGTCTGGTGTGCCCAGTCCAGCACCGGGTCCCATTGCGCGCCCTGCCGCCCCACCAGGCTGTCCGGCGTATCGGCGCGGTAGCACACCATGTCCGAGGCGGAAAACTGCACGATCTCGTTGACGATCCGCGCTTCATCGCCCGCCACCCGGTCAATCGCCGTGTTGGCCAGCCGCGTGATGATCATGGCCGAGGGGTCGATGTGCGTTTCCTGCGCATCCCATTCGTCAGCCACGGCTTGCGCCATCGGTTCACCCGGCATCACCAACGCCCGCTTGAGCGGCGTCTTGACCGACCGGCCATCAAGCTGCACCTCGAAACCGCCCTCTGCCGGGGCAACGGAAACCTGCTTGTAGAACCGCTTCGGCAGGTTCACCTGCTCCTGCCGCGTCAACAGCCGCCGGGCGCGCTCATCTTCGGTTTCATCGCTCATGCCGCCCCCTCGAACCAGCTCTCAAGAAACGATTCCATCTCATTGTAATGGTTGATGATATGGTGTGCACCAGCACCGGTCAGCTCATCATCATGGTGATATCCCCACGACACGCCCAGCGCACCAACTTGCGCATTGCGGGCCATTTCCATGTCGTAGCTGGTGTCGCCCACCATCACAGTCGCCTCGGTACGACCGCCGGTATCGGCCAGCGCCTGAAAAATCATCGCCGGGTGCGGCTTGGATGGCGCATCGTCCGCCGTCTGGATCGACTGGAAATACCCCTCCAGCCCTTCGCGCTCCAGCAGCGCGCGCACACCGCGCTGCGACTTGCCGGTCGCCATGGCCATAAGCACGTCATCACGTGCATGCAGCCGGTCCAGCACCTCGCGGCAGCCCTCATACAGGGGCTCCTCGTGCAGCCTGCTCTGGCGCATGTGCTGGAACGAGTTCTTGTAGGCCTCGGCCAGCTTGACGTGCGTGGCGTGATCGCTGTGCGGCTCAAGAATGCGGAAGGCTTCAATCAGCGACAACCCGACAATGCTCAACGCGCGCTCGCGGCCAGGGAAATCCATGCCCACTTCGCCATAGGCATGCTGCATCGAGTGCACGATGCCATGTTGTGAATCCACCAGCGTGCCGTCGCAATCGAAGATGATCAGCTTCATGCCTGCTCGTCCTCGTCACCGGCCTCAGGGATATCGAACCGGTCCGGGTCAAAGCCGCAGGTTTCAAACGACTGGCGCATGTGACCGGGGATTGGCGCGGTCACGTCCACCGTGCCACCCTTGGGGTGCGGAAATGTTACCCTGCGTGCATGCAGGTGCAGCTTCTTCGACATGCCGTCTGGCATCTCTGCGGTATCTCCATATTTGCCGTCGCCCACGATCGGATGCCCGATCAGCGCCATGTGGGCGCGCAGCTGATGCTGGCGGCCGGTAACGGGTTTGAGGCTTACCCAGGCCACTGCCGGTGGGGCCTTGTCGATCACCGCATAGTGGGTGATGGCCTTTTGCGCGCCGTCGCGGTCCGCATCCCCCGCATCGTGCATGCGTTCCTCGCCCTTGCCGCCAGCCTTGATCAGCGACTTGTCCACCTTGCCCTGCTCAGGTTTTGGCACGCCGTTGACCAGCGCCCAGTAGATCTTGCGCACCGAGCGCGTCTGGAACAGCTTGCCCAGCGCCGTTGCCATCTGGCGCGTTTTGGCAATGACGAGAATGCCGGACGTGTCGCGGTCGAGACGGTGCACCAGCCGTGGCCGGTCATACATTTCTGCCGCCAGCCCCATCAGCAACCCGTCAACGTGCCGCGTGGTGCGCGAGCCGCCCTGCACGGCCAGACCCGCAGGCTTGTTCAGCACGTAAAGGTGCTTGTCCTCAAACAGGATCAGCGACTGGAAATAGGCCTTGTCAGCCGCGCTCAGCGGTTTCGGCTTGGCATCTTCGCCCTCGGCTTCCGGCTTGTCATCGAGGTTGAGCGGCGGCACGCGGATCATCTGGCCCGATTCAAGCCGCGCGTTGGACTTGACCCGTGCGCCGTCAACCCGCACCTGGCCGGTGCGCAAAAGCTTCGACAGCTTGCCGTGGCCGAGCGTCGGGAAATGCACCTTGAACCAGCGGTCCAGCCGCATGCCTGCTTCGGTGCGCTTGACGTGGATTTGCTGAACGCCACTCACTGGATCACCTGCCTTGTCACCCAAAGGCCGGCAAACACCGCCACCAGTGACAGCACCACAGAGCCGCTTGCATAGGCGATAGCCAGACCGTGTTCCTTGCGCTCCCACAGCGAGGCGAAATCAAGCGAGAAAGCCGAGAATGTGGTGAACCCGCCCAGGATGCCGGTCGCAAGGAAAACCCGCATCTCCTGGCTGGTGTTCCAGCCCGCCGCCATGGCCGCTATCAGCGCGCCCATGATGAACGAGCCCACCACGTTGACGATCATCGTCGCCCACGGAAAGTCGAGCCCAAGCAGCTTCGGCACCGTCACGTTGACGCCGTAGCGCAGGCTTGCGCCAATGGCGCCCCCGAGTGCTGCATAAAGAACTGTTGTCATCGTGGGCGAGGTATAGCCACGCCCGGCGACGCCCGCAATGAGACAATATCAGCCATGTACGGATCAGGCTGCGTCGCTGATCGACCTGATCTCAGCCAGAAACTGCTTGATGAACGCGTCGTACGCGGGCCAGTCGGTCAACTCGAGGTCCTTGCTTGTGTCCGCCTTGATGCCCTTCTGTTGCGCGATCAGCTTCATGGCCCAGCGCTTGAAGAAGTCATAGCGGGTAAACCGGAAGGCACCTGCCGCCAGGTGTTCGTAGAGCGGCGTGAAGCCGGTCTGCTTGTAGAAGTCGTCGGTGATCTGCCTCAGGCCCTCCACATCGTCATCATCGGTGCTGGCTGCGGACAACGATACCGACACGAACGCGTTGGGGATTTCGGTCAGATCATCCTTGTAGTCATTCAGGAACGTGGACATGGCCGCCTGGTAGTGGCTGATGTGCACCGACGACAGCAGGATGGCCGCCTCATAGGGGTCCATCACCAGCGTGGCCCGCACCTGCACCGCGTCGAGCAGCTCAACCTCATGGCCTGCCTCATTGCACAGTTCCGCCGCCCGGCGGGCCAGTTTCAGCGTTTGGCCCTCGGTCGTGGCATAGATGATGGCGATGCGCATGGGATGGCTCCTTCCGGTGATCTGGCGGCAAATCGGCGGCTGATGACCATTTAACCATTGACCCGGCAAGACCCGCTTTGCGGCAGATCAAACTGGACGCGACGCATGCGCTCAATGTAAAAGCTCTTCACATGAACTGGCACGACAAGAAAAAGCGCGGCTATCACCACGGCAACCTGCGCGAAGCACTGGTCAACGCGGCCCTGGACCTGATCGGATCCAAGGGCACCGGCGGCTTCACCTTCGCCGAAGCTGCGCGTCATGCCGGGGTCAGCCCGGCAGCGCCCTATCGCCATTACGAAAACCGCGAGGCTTTGCTGGCCGATGTGGCAACGCAAGGGTATGCCGCCTTTGGCGAGGCCATGGG
>JAWVYF010000085.1:0-10537 GCA_033722845.1 Anderseniella sp.
CAAGATGGGCGCTATCGCTGTCCCCCTTGCCATGTTGTTCGGGGTGGAGGCGCTGCAGTACCGGCTGCAGAACTCCGGTGCCAAGGCACTGCTGATGTCGCACGCATCGCGGGACAACGTAGCAGAAGTCAGACCGTCGCTTGATGCACTGAGCGCTGTCTTCTGCATCGACGGCAAACTGGACTTCGCCCCTCACCTGCACGATGCAAGCGCCGGGATGCCAGACACGTTCGACGCCGTCGACAGCAAGCCCGACGACCCGTGTCTGATGATCTACACCTCCGGCACCACCGGACCGCCCAAGGGGGCACTGCATGGCCACCGGGTGTTGCTGGGTCACCTGCCGGGTGTACAGTTTGCCCACGAGTTTCTGCCGCAACCCGGCGACCTGATGTGGACGCCGTCCGACTGGGCCTGGGCCGGCGGACTGCTCAACGCCCTGCTGCCGGCGCTGTATTATGGCGTGCCGGTGCTGGCCTACCGGTTCCAGAAGTTCGACCCCGTCTTCGCATGGGACCTGATGGCGGAATACGGCGTACGCAACTGTTTCGTGCCCCCCACTGCGCTCAAGCTGATGCGCGCCTCGACGCCAACGGATACCGACCGGCTGAAGCTGCGTACGCTGTTTTCTGGTGGCGAGGCGGTGGGCCAGGCCCTGCAGGAATGGGCCGAGGCAAGCCTCGGCATGCGCATCAACGAGGTCTATGGCCAGACCGAGTGCAATCTGGTGCTGGAAAGCTGCAACAAGCTGGGTGTGTGGAAGGCAGGCGCCATTGGCAAGCCGGTGCCGGGACACACGGTCGCCATCGTGGATGACGCAGGCAACCCGCTGCCGGATGGAGAGGCCGGAAACATCGCCGTTCAGCGGCCCGACCCTGTCATGTTTCTGGAATATTGGGGGCGGCCTGAAGCCACGAAGGACAAGTATGCCGGCGACTGGCTGCTGACCGGGGATCAAGGCTTCCGCGATGAAGAGGGCTACTTTCACTTCGTCGGGCGCGATGATGACGTGATTACGTCATCCGGCTACCGCATCGGCCCCGGCGAAATCGAGGACTGCCTGTCGCGGCATCCTGCGGTCAAGCTGGCTGCGGCGGTCGGCATTCCCGATCCGGTACGCACCGAGATCGTCAAGGCGTTCATCGTGCTCAATCCCGGTTACGAACCGTCGCCGGAGCTGGAAGAAGATATCCGCGCCCACGTTCGCAACCGGCTGTCGGCGCACGAATATCCACGCACATTCGAATTTCGCGATGAGTTGCCGCTCACGACCACCGGCAAGGTGATCCGCAGGCTGCTGCGAGACGAGGCGTCTTCAAATTGACGTGTTTGGTGAAGAGCATCTGTGTTGTGATGCGCCGAAGTGCGCTAGCATTGCCTTTTGGTCAACACACCTGAACAGGAGAACTTGCATGATTTCTGCACTGAAGACGTCCGTTCGCACTCTTGCGCTGGGCGCTGCGGCAGCCAGCCTCGCAGCAACCGTCGCCGTGGCCGGTCCGATTGAGGATCGTCAGCAAGCCATGAAGAATGTCGGCAAGGCCATGGGCCAGCTTGCAGCCATTGCCAAGAAGGAAGCCGCGTTCGACGCAGCTGTCGTGAAGTCCGCAGGTGAAACCATCGCGGAGAACGTCAAGGTGTTCAAGACGCACTTCCCGGAAGACAGCAAGGAAGGCCCGCCGGAAACCTGGTCCAAGGCAGAGATCTGGGCCAACATGGACGACTTCAATGCCAAGGCCGACAAGTCGGCTGAAGCTGCCATGGCCATGGCCGCAGTGTCCGAGGAAGCCAACTTCATGCCGGCCATGGGCAACCTCGGCGGATCATGCAAGGCTTGCCACGAGGACTATCGCCGGCCCAAACAGTAAGCCGGCAACGCACTTCGCCCTGGCGCAATATCGCCTTGCGCCGGGGTTTCAGTTTCTGCAGGGGATCTTTTTATGAAGCGCCTCATCGCCGCCGGTATCATGCTCGCTGGAGCAGCAGCTGCTGCCGGCTGGATTGCCGCGGCACCGGAACCACGTTCCGCGGCAAGTCTCGCTGCCCATGAAGCCGATGCCGAAAACGGCAAACGGCTGTTTACGGCATCCGGCTGTCAGTCCTGCCATCTGCCGGGCAAGGACGACAAGGACGCCGACAAGTCTCTGCCGTCCGGCGGTCACGAGCTGGTAACGCCAGCAGGCACATTCTATCCGCCCAACATTACGCCTGAGCGCGAAACCGGCATCGGAGGCTGGAGCGACATCGAGTTCATCAACGCCATGAAGCTGGGCATTTCGCCGGACGGCCAGCATTATCTGCCGGCGTTCCCCTACACCTCCTATGCTCACATGAGCGACGCAGACGTGCTGGATATCAAGGCCTACATGGACACGCTGACGCCTGTGAAGGCGCAGAACAAGGCACCTGAACTGCCACTCGGCCTGCCGGTTGAGACCATCATGCGGCGCGGGCTGGGCGTATGGAAGATGGCCGCCTTCGAGCCGAAGGAGTTCACGCCTGACCCATCAAGGGACGAGGTCTGGAACCGTGGGGCCTACCTGGTAACAGGGCCCGGCCATTGCGCCGAGTGCCACACCCCGCGCGATATCTTCATGGGGCTCGATGAAAGCCGCTGGCTGGCCGGCGGGCCGCACCCGGAGGGCAAAGGCTCGGTACCATCGCTGCGGGCGTTGAAGGAACGCGGCCGTTACAAGGACGCCAAGGACCTCGCGACGGCACTGGAGTTTGGAGAAACGCTTGGCTACGACAAGATGTCGTCAGGCGGCATGGGCGCGGTGCAGACCAACATGTCGAAACTGCCCGCAGAAGACCGCATCGCAATCGCAACCTACCTGATGAGCCTCGACTAGGTCTGGTCCATGTCAGGCGCCTGAGCCCTTGCCGGTCTCCAGATAATAGTTTGCCTTGCGGCCATAGATCAGGCCCCGCAAACCGTTGCGGACGGCTTCGGACTTGCGCAGCGGGTCGATGACCGCGCGCGCCATGTCGTGTGCAAACACCTTCGCTGCATCTGCCAGCGGACGCTTGCCGGGGGCTGACTGCGGCAGCCCGAAACGGCGCAATGTACCGTTCATCAGGCGCAACTTGTTGAGCCGCAGCACCTCGGGCGTTTTCCAGGTCATCGCCATGGAGATGCAATAGTCATCACCCGTGCGCACCCAGTGCGGGTGGGTATAGGGAATGTGCACACCGTCACCGGCACCCAGTTCAAACACCGTCGCGCGCGCCTCGAAGGCATCCTCGTAATGCTGGTTGCGGTGCTTGGCCGGCGAGATCTCCATAGCCTCTTCACTGACCAGGTCATTTTTCGAGTTGTCGAACAGGTGCACGAACTTCGCACCGCGAATGTTCACCAGCACGTTCTCTTCCATGTCGATGTGGAACGGCGTGGTGGAGCGGGCAGACGAAACGAAAATGAAGCCCTGCAGGTCGGAGAAACTGTCTCGCGGCCGGCCGGCGGCTTCCGACAGATCACCGGCAAACTGTTCCAGCAGGGTGCGATATGCCGGATCATGCTCGACGTTCTTGATGACCATCCAGGCATGTGCCGTCTCGATTTGCCGGATTACGTCGCTAACACCCATGTCCAGGCCGGGCACGTCTTCCGGCTTCACCCCCGGCGGCACGTCGCCGGAGTTGTACTCAATGCGGTCGCGCGGCATCGAGCGGGCCAGCTCGACCAGCCGGTCCAGCCGGAACAGCTTATTTCTGGCAAACCCGTGCCGCACCTGCATCGGTGAACGGTAGAGCTTGCCCCGGTCGGCGGAGGCGAGTGTAACGCTGGCTTTGGTCATGGGCGGTGGCCTTTCCTGATCCTGATGAGGGCAGTCTTGAGTGTTTTGCGGGCAGCGCGGCGGATGCGCTCGAGCCGGCAGAGCAACGCGAACAGCGCCGGGTTCTGGCCGGGGCGGCCGATCAGCACGTCCCGCATGTCCAGCCGGTCCCGCCAGATGTGGTCGATCATCGGGTGGCCCGGCTCGGCGCAACTGTCGGCGAACATTATATCGTCCTGTTCGAACAGCCAGCGGGTGACCTCAAGCACAAGCAGCTGGCCGGGCGAAAAGCGATCAAGCGCCTCATCGCGGGCAATCTTGACGATCCAGCAGCGCCCCGCATCACGCACCCCAAACATCATCGCCACCGGCTTTGCACCGAGCATCAGCGACCAGCAAACCAGTTTGCCGTCGGCCGACAGGCGATGAAGGCTTTGGCGCAGGAACGCGGCAAGCTCATCTGAACTGCCGATGGCGGTTCCCGTCCGGCCCTTCCAGCCGGCCTTCTCCAGCGCGCAAAACGCCTCGGTCCAGTCATCCAGCGCAGCACCCGATGGGGCATTCGCCTCAAACGACAGCGTACCCTGCTCACCCAGCCGTGCCTTGAGCCGGCGGAACTCCTTGCGCCGCTTGCGCGAGAAGCTCGCCTCGAACCAGGCATCATGATCGCCATTGCAGCGCAGCGCAGCACGCTGGCAGTCATCAAGAAAACACACCGGCGCACCCAGCGCGGTACAGGCATCGACCAGTACACTGGACACAACGTGATGCCCGGTAACCTTGCTCAGGAGCATGGCAGATGCACCGCTGTGCCCGAACGCCTCGCCAATCAGCGAACGTGCAGCCCCTGCCGGATCAGCCGGGTTCAAAAGTGGTGTGCCAGAAATCGGAAACCCGCCAAAGACCGTTTCAAGGTGGGAAAGCGGCAACCCCCAGCGCCAGCGCCCACGGGCCAGCGCAACCAGCCCGCCGGGCCGGCCATCATCGGCAATGGTCTGGAAAATCTGCGGCTTCTGCCCGCGGGCCTGATGCCGGACAAGCGGTTCAAGCCATTGCGGCATAAGCGTAAAATTGGGTTCCAGCGCCTGCGCTGCCAGCCAGCTGCCGTCACTGCCTACCGCGCCGGGCGGCACTGCCTCACTCGCAACAGGAGATATTGCACGCATCTGCATGACCGGTTCCGCCGTTCTGAAACAGACAATTCAGCAGACAATCGTGCAAACGCCGTTCCATCCCGGTTAAGCGGCTCGGCAACCCGCGGCAAAACCCGGCCAACTGGTTTACAAATGGTTACCGGAAGGAAACCACGCTCAACCGGAAAAGCCACCCTGGTCGAGGAATTCCTGTTCATCCTCGCGCATCGCCCGGCCCAGCAGCCTGTTGCGGTGGGGAAACCGGCCAAACCGCTCAATGATGTCCCGGTGCTCAATCGCATGGGGCAGCGTGTCATCAAGACCAAGCTCGCGGCATAGCTCAACGCAGCGCTGCTGGTCCTGCAGGTCTTCCGAGTGCATGAACGGCATCACATGCCAGCGCATCTCGGCAGCCGGCAAGACATCTGCATCACCTTCGGCGATAGCGCGCCTGGCAAGTGACAGCGCCTGCGCATCATGGGCAAACATGCCCGGCGTGCCCCGATTGAGATTGCGACTCATCTGGTCGAGCAGCAGCACCAACGCCAACCGGCCATCGGTAGTATCTTCCCAGTCTGACAGCCCGCCTGCCACGGCCTGTGCGTGCAATGCACCGAACCTGTCTTTCAATTCGGCGTCAAAGCCGGGGTCCACACTGAACAACCGTTTCTCCGGCTGCTCCATCCAGTAGCTGACAATGTCGCGAGGTGTCATGCCGGGCCTCCCGGTCCGAACGCCACATCACGCCGCGCCGAACGGATTGAAATGGAATACCCCGCCACGACATCGATCAGCGATATGCCCAGCAACATGAAGAACGGCGCAGTGCCCGCCTCCGGCACCAGCAGAAACTCGACCAGCATGGCAATGAATACACCGGTGGACATGATGTGGTCGATGATGGTGAGAGACCCGACCCGGGCCGCTTTCAACACCTCGACAAACAGCAGGAACAAGGCGGCCAGAATGAGTACGTCAGCCCATTGCAACGCCAGTGAAGCCCCCGACATCATGTTGACCCGGAATGCCTCGGCCCAAAGCCAGCCGGGATCGGTAAAGGCCATCACGTTGTAGGCAACAAGCACCAGCACAAGCAGCGGAAAGGCAATCAGAAAGCGCATCGCAGGCTGTTTCCATGAATCAGTTTCAGTGCAGCCCCAGAGGCTTAGACCAAATCGCCACAGCCTGCAAAACAACAAGCTACTGTGAAAACAGCAAGGGCCGGCGAAGCACCCATGCCTCGCCGGCCCTGAAATCCGTATACCTGTTGAACCCTTGTGACCTAGAAGTCACCCTTGGGTTCGAGAACCTGCTTGCCCTTGTACATGCCGGTCTTCAGGTCGATGTGGTGCGGACGGTGAAGTTCACCGGTCTGCTTGTTTTCAACATAGGTTGCGCCCGGCACCTTGTGACCGGAACGGCGCATGCCGCGCTTGGACGGCGTGGTTTTTCGCTTTGGAACAGCCATGACAAACTCCGTATGTGCGTTGGCCGCATTGTGCGCATTGGCGGCGGCCAGCGGAAAATTCTTGATCGCAAAGACCTGAATGGCGCGGCTTATAACGTGACCAGCAGCAAAACACCAGACCTGAATTACGTGGCAATAGCGCACATTTGACCGATTTACAGGGCGCGCCTTTCCGCCCTGACCTCCCAGTCACTGAACCTGACAGATTGCTGACGCCCGCCGTCAGCCAACTCTCAGCCGCGCTGTGCATGCTTGTGATTGTCAACGCGCACAGATCGGGTGCGCATAATACAAGGATTGTGAAACATGATGAAAACCGCTGCCCTGATCACACTTGCTGCCCTGACCGCTGTCACCGGCACCGCACACGCCTCATCCAGCTACTGCACTGAACCGCGCAGCAAGTGGATGTCGATGGACGAGGCCCGCGCCTCCGTCACGAAGATGGGCTTCAAGGTCCGCAAGGTTGAAGTCGATGATGGCTGCTATGAAGCCTATGCCATTGATGACAAGGGCCGCCGGGTGGAAATCTACATCAACCCGGTGACAGCTGCGATCGTCAAGATGAAGCAGGACGACTGATGACCACGGACACCTTCTGGGGGGTCGACTGGGTCGAGGAAGCGCATGAAGCATCGGTATACGCAACGCTCGGCCTGATCGCGCTGCATGTTCTGGGCGTCATTGTTGCAAGTTCCGAGCACAGCGAAAACCTTGTGTTGTCCATGTTTACCGGCCGCAAACGCCGATGAAACACCAGTTCAGGCAGGCGCGCCCTTGCTTGCCCCGCCATGATGCACGACGCCTCTCTCGCCCCAAGCAAGATGTGCATTCTGGACGCCATTGGGTTGCAAGTCCCCGGGGTGCGCCTGCCTGAAACCGATCCGGCCCGGGCTCAATCCAGCCTGAGGCAATCCAGATAGGGAACGGTGGAGTTGACCCTTCGGCGGATGGTGCGCGCCGTGGCCCGTGTCTTGGGGCCGGGCCGGCCGGCATTGCGAACAACCGGATTGGGCAGCGATGCCGCAAGACTGGCAGCCTGCGATCGGCTGAGCGCCTTGGCAGACTTGCTGAAATGATGTTGCGCTGCTGCTTCTGCGCCATACACGCCGGGTGCCCACTCGGCGGTATTCACATAGACCTCGACAATGCGCCGCTTGGTCCAGACAAGATCAATCCATAGCGCAAGCGGGATCTCCAGCGCCTTTCGGACATAGGAACGTGAAGGCCACAGGAACAGGTTCTTGGCAACCTGTTGGGTAATCGTGGATCCGCCCCGGGTCGGGCCGCCGTCACGCTGCATGGCCTCGCTGATCACGTCGCCCAGCACAGCCCACTCGACGCCGTTGTGGCTGCAGATGCCGGCGTCTTCGGCAGTCACCACCGACCGGACCAGGTTCTGCGAGGTGTCCGACAAGGGCCGCCAGCGATAGTCGATCGGCTGGCCTTCCAGCTTCTTCCAGAGCATCGTCGCCGAGACTGGCGGCGGCACGACGGCATAGACCAGCGTCAGCAGGTATGGCAGCGCCAGCACGGCCGCAATGAGAACCAAAAAACGCTTGAACCAGCGGTTGCGCATGAAATTTCGTAGCCGAGCCATAGCTTCCCGGTTGCAGTCTTGCCGTGGCGACCTTAGAAGGATCGCCAGATCACGGATGAACCAATAGCCCAGCCGGCCGTCAGGTCAAACCAGAATTGCCTTCGAGGAGATGAGCTCGCGCCATGACATTCCAGGCAGCGTTGAAGAAAACCGCGGACGAAATTGAAGCCGTACTCGACCGGTTGCTGTCGCTCGACAGCGCCCGTGCCCCCCGCGTGACCGAAGCCATGCGCTATTCGGCCCTCGCCCAGGGCAAGCGGCTGCGGCCGTTCTTCGTGGCCGAAAGTGCTCGCATCCTTGGCGCAGATCACGATCAGGCTTTGCGCGTCGGTGCTGCCCTTGAGTGCATCCATTGCTATTCGCTGGTGCATGACGACCTGCCGGCCATGGACGATGACGACCTTCGCCGCGGCAAGCCGACCTGCCATATAGCCTACGACGAAGCCACCGCTATTCTGGCCGGTGACGGGCTGCTGACCGTGGCCTTCGAGATCATCACCGACCCTGCGACCCATGCCGATGGTGCAGTTCGTGCCGAACTTGCCCTGGAGCTGGCACGCGCCTCCGGCCACAACGGCATGGTGGGTGGCCAGATGCTCGACCTGGCAGCAGAAGAAAAGCAAAGCCACGATCTTGATGAAATCATCGCCATCCAGAGCCTCAAGACAGGCGCGCTGTTCCGGTTCTCGCTGGAAGGTGGCGCCATTCTGGCTGAGGCCGGCGCTGATGATCGTGATCACATGCGCACCTATGCCGACAAGGTTGGGCTGGCCTTCCAGATCGCCGATGACATCCTGGATGTGGAAAGCTCACCAGAAGAGCTGGGCAAGGCCACCCAGAAGGATGCCGAAGCCGGCAAGGCCACGTTCATCGACCTGTTCGGCCTCGATGGCGCAAAGCAGAAAGCCAGCCAGTTGGCCGACGAAGCCTGTGACGCCCTGGCCGGCTATGGTGACAAGGCTGATATCCTGCGCGAGGCCGCCCGTTTTATCGTCGAGCGCAAGAACTAGGTTGCGGGGAAAACCCGGCGCCAATCCGTAATGTGACGATCTGCACATCGGCCCCATACCGGTCCATGACATTGTCTGTTTCATCGAGAGGGCAACACCGCCCCGGCCAACGAAACGACAGCATCGAAGGATCGGAACAATGAAAAACATCGTCATCGCAACCATGATCGCCGCAGCAGGTTTTGCAACGCTGGGCACCCAGGCCGCCAACGCCGGCGGCGGTTACAAGAACAGCTACGCCTACCAGTACTGCCACTACTACAAGGCCCGCGCGCTGGGCGCGCAGAACCCTTACCGCAAGGACCGCATGTGGGCCATGTACTACGCCTGCCTCAAGGAATACGGCGGCTAAGATTTTCAAAGGATGCTTCGGGACGGCTGGAGCAAGAGCGGGACCAGACGGCACAACGTGCCAGACAGTCCCGCTCAGTCTTTTTGTGCACTGGCGATTGCCCTGGCGCGGGGGCGCACCCCGGCAGCCAGGGCAATGCCTGCCGACACGATGATGAGCCCCGCCACCGCCAACAGGCTCGGTGTTTCGCCCAGCAGCGGTATCGCCAGCAGCGATGCCATGCCCGGCACCAGCGCCATCATGGCAGCGGTGGATGACGGGCCAATGGTGCGCACCGCCGTGGTGAAAAGCAGGACGGCCAGCACGCTCGGTCCCAATCCCTGATAGAGCCCTTGCATCGCGATCTCCGACCAGTTGGCCTGATAAATGCCCTTGGGCATGAACAGCGCATAGACCGGAAGGAAGGCAACCAGGTTGATGACGGGAATGACCACCATGGCCTGGCGCGGCCTCAGTTCCCATGCCTTCGTGGCCACCATGTAAAGTGCAACCATGAAGGCTGCTGCAATGAACAGCAAATGGCCCTTCCACGCATCCGGACCAACGCCTGCCGTTGCCGTGTCCCAACTGGTCAACACACAACCGGCAACGATGATGGCGATGCCTGCGGTGCGCCACGGACCCGGCCTGTCCTTCAGCCAGAGCCAGCCGATCATCGCCGCCAATACCGGCAGGAAACCGTTCATGATGATGCCCGCATGGGCGGCTGGTGCAAACTGGAACCCGCCAAAGGCGAACAGCAGGTAAGGCGTTCCCTGTCCGCAGGCGATAATCAGCAGCTGCCACCATTTCAGCTGCCTTGGCCAGAAACGCCACACGAACGGGGCAACGGCCAGGCTCGCCACGCCAAAGCGCAACGCCATGATGTCGTAGCTGTTAAGCGTCTGGAAAACGCCCAGACGGGAGATAACGACCCAACCGGACCAGATCAGCACAACGCCCGACGCGCATGCCCATCCGGCCAGCGGATGCGGGCGCTCGGACATCAAAATCTACTCCGCTGAAATGCCGGCAGGCAGGCAGGCCGCCGGGAATACACAAGCCTATTCGGCAGCACTTCCCCAGCGATTGACCACATAGTCGTCGACGATCTGCTTGAACTGATCGCCGATATCGTCGCCTCGCAGGGTTTTCACCTTCTTGCCGTCGATGAACACCGGAGCAGCCGGCACCTCGCCTGTACCCGGCAGCGATATGC
>JAWVYF010000086.1:0-10497 GCA_033722845.1 Anderseniella sp.
AGCGCCTGCAGCCAGTTGCATTCCCACAGGCCCTTGAAGGCAAACACGTGGGTGTCCGGCGCGGTGAAGCAATCGAGCTCCGGAAATGGCGGCGGGTCGCCTTCGCCCATGAAGGCGAACACGATGCCGTTCTTCTCGACCACCGGGTAGGAGGCGACGGATATGCGCTCGTGCATGGTGGAGCCTTCCGGCTCGCCCGGCATCTCGACACACTGGCCGGTGCGGTCGAAGTGCCAGCCGTGGAACGGGCAGCGCAGGCCGTTGTCCTCGCGCCGGCCATAGCACAGGTCAGCACCGCGATGCGGGCACTGGCGCGCGATCAGGCCAAGCTCGCCTTCATTGTCGCGGAACAGCACCAGGTCTTCACCAAGCAGGCGCACCGGCACCACGGGGCGCGGGCCTTGAAGCTCGTCGGACAGGGCAGCGGGTTGCCAGTAGTTGCGCATCAGCCTGCCGCAGGCGGTGCCTGGCCCGGTGCGGGTGATCAGGTCGTTGATATCGGCTGCCAGCATGGGCCGTCTCCGGTTGGGTCTTCGACAAAGCAGGCAAAGACTAGGCGGGAGAAGGCTTTGCGGGCAAGGGGCTTGCCTTCGCGCGGCAGCCGGTTATGCATTCAGGGCGAGTGGAGGAACGACATGAAGCCATTTCTCATTGCCGGTGGCGGCATTGGCGGGTTTGCGGCAGCGCTGGCGCTGGCGCGGCATGGCATCGAGAGCATCGTCATCGAGCGCGAAACCGAATTGCGCGAGGCAGGGGCCGGCATTCAGCTCGGGCCGAACGTGTTCGCGATGTTCGATGTGCTGGGGCTGACGGACGCCATCAACCAGGTGGCGGTGTTTCCCGATGCGCTGGTGATGATGGATGCGCTGGACGCCAGCGAGGTGACGCGCATCCCGCTCAACACGGCGGAGTTCCGGGCGAAGTTCACCCACCCTTACGGCGTGATCTACCGGCCCGACCTGCACAACGCGCTGATCGGTGCGGCGAAGGCAACCGGCAAGGTGGACGTACGGCTGGGAGAGAAGGTGACCGGTTTCGAGGACACAGGGGTGAGCGTGCAGGTGTCGCTGGCCTCTGGCGAAAGGCTTGAGGGTGAGGCGCTGATCGGCGCGGACGGGCTGTGGTCGAAGGTGCGTGAGGCGATTGTGGGGGACGGGGCCCCGCGGGTGTCCGGTCACATTGCCTATCGCGCGGTGTTGTCGGAGCGCGAAGTGCCGCCGGCCAACCACAAGAACGAGGTGATCCTGTGGGCCGGGCCGAAGACGCACCTGGTGCACTACCCGCTGCACAAGGGCGAGATCTTCAACCTGGTCACCGTGTTCCATTCCGATGCCTACGAGGAAGGCTGGGACGTCTACGGCGACGTCGGCGAGCTGAACGCACGGTTCGCCGGTCAGCGCGATGAGGTGCTGGGCATGCTGGACAAGATCGAGAGCTGGCGGATGTGGGTGCTGTGCGACCGTGAGCCGGTGAAGCAATGGACCAAGGGGCGGGTAACGCTGCTGGGCGATGCGGCGCACCCGATGCTGCAATACCTCGCGCAGGGCGCGTGCATGGCAACCGAAGACGCGGTTTGCCTGGCGCACCATGTGGCGGACAAACGCGAACCTGCGGAAGCCTTTCTGGCCTATCAGGCGGACCGCTACCTGCGCACCGCGCGGGTGCAGCTGACGGCCCGGCTTTATGGCGACATCTACCACGCGGCAGGCCCGGTGGCGGAGCTTCGCCGGATGATGCTGGCGGGCCGCACACCGGAGCAGGCGTACAACGGGGTGAGCTGGCTGTACTCGGGCGTGGATGACAAGGGCCGGCAAATCCTGTGAGGTGGAACAGCCATTGCCAAGCTCAACCGGCTTTGCAAACATGCTGTCCGAGGCTGCACACCAACGGCAACTCATGCAGACATTTCAGGGAGTAAGTAGATGATCCGCAAAGTCCTGGCTGGCGCACTGGCGCTGGGCATTTCCGTATCCGCAACGGCTGCGATGGCCGCCGACAAGCTGAAGATCGGCGTCATCACAACGCTGACCACCCCGGCCGCCGTGCTGGGCGAGGAACAGATGAACGGCATCAACCTGGCGATGGAGAACCTTGGCGGCAAGATGGCCGGTACCGAGGTTGAAATCATCGCCGAGGATGACGGCTTCAAGCCGGACATCGGCAAGCAGAAGGCCGACAAGCTGGTTCAACAGGACGACGTTGACATTGTCACCGGCGTGATCTGGTCGAACACGCTGCTGGCCGTGAAGAAGCCCATTCTCGATGCCGGCAAGTTCCTGATCGGGGCGAATGCCGGCACCTCCAACGTGGCCGGCAAGGAATGCCACGAGAACTTCTTCTCAACCTCGTGGCAGAACGACATGGTGCCGAAGGCGCTGGGCGAAGTGCTGAACCAGCAGGGCGTCAAGTCGCTGTACGTGATGGCGCCAAACTATGCCGCGGGCAAGGACATGGTTGCCGGCATGAAGAGCTCGTTCAAGGGCGAGATCAAGGGTGAGGACTTCACCAAGTGGGGCAAGGACGCCCAGCTGGACTTCTCCGCCGAGCTTGCCAAGGCGAACGCATCGGGCGCGGAAGCCATCTTCGTGTTCTATCCGGGCAAGGCTGGTGGCGCGTTCCTGAAGCAGTTCGGCCAGGCAGGGCTTGCCGGCAAGATGAAGTTCTTCAACGTGTTCACGGTGGACGGTCTGGCGCTGCCGAAATTCCAGGCTGCCAAGATGGAGGCCGTGCTCGGATCGCTCGACACCATGCAGTGGAGCCCGGACCTGGACAACGAAGCCAACAAGGCGTTCGTTGCCAAGTATCGCGAAAAGCATGGCCGCTACCCGAGCTTCTACGCAGCTCAGGCCTATGATGCGATCAACCTGATCAACTCGGCCATGGAAGCAACCGGCGGCAAGACCGACGACAAGGATGCGTTCCGGGCAGCCCTCAAGGCCGCCAACTACGACTCAGTGCGCGGCAAGTACTCTTACGGCAATAACCACTTCCCCGTGCAGAACTACTACCTGCGCAAGGTGGTGGCCGGTGCTGACGGCAACTGGACGTTCAAGACCGAAGCCACGGTCTATGAAATGACCGGCGATGACCATGCCAAGGACTGCAGCATGAAGTAGTGAGCGCCTTGATTGGTGGCTCGACAAGCACGCCCGCCCTCATGCAACATTGAGGGCGGGTTTTGCATTTTCAGGGAGTTGGGCGAACAGTGAAAGTCATCATCGTTGGCGGGGGCATTGGCGGGCTGGCAACGGCGCTGATGCTGCATGACCGTGGTATCGAGGCGGAAGTTTACGAGCGCTCGGCGGAAATCCGCGAGATGGGCGTGGGGATCAACACCCTGCCCCACGCCATCAAGGAACTGGCGGGCATTGGCCTGCTGGACGCGCTCGACGCGGTGGCGATCCGCACCTATGAGCTGACCTACCAGAACCGGCAGGGCCAGACCATCTGGCACGAATTGCGCGGGCTTCATGCCGGCCTCGACATGCCGCAATTTTCGATCCACCGGGGCCGGCTGCAGGGCGTGCTGAAGGATGCCGTCATCGAACGCCTTGGTGCAGATGCCATCAAGACAGGCCATGCCTGCGTGAGCGTGGAAAGCGATTGCTCCGGCGCGGCGGCGAAGTTTGAGGTGCGGGCAACAGGAGAGACGACGCGCGTGACCGGCGACTGCGTGATCGCGGCAGACGGCATTCATTCGGTGGTGCGCCAGCAATTCTACCCCGGGCAAGGCGCACCGAAGTGGAACGGCATCATGCTATGGCGCGGGGCGTGCCTTTGGGAGCCATTCCAGACCGGCAAATCGATGGTGATTGCCGGCGGCATGGACGCCAAGCTGGTGTTATATCCGATTGCCGACGATGGCCGCGATGACGGCAAGGTTTTGATGAACTGGGCCGTGGGCGCGAAGCTGGGTGATGCCAATACGCCAATGCCACGGCGCGAGGACTGGAACCGCGAGGGCAAGCTGGAAGAATTGCTGCCGTTTGTGGAGAACACGTTCAGCCTGGACGTGCTGGACCCGGTGGCGCTGATCCGCGAGACTGGCACGTTTTACGAATACCCCATGTGTGACCGGGACCCGGTGGACGCCTGGACCTTCGGCCGGGTGACGCTGCTGGGCGATGCGGCGCACCCGATGTATCCGGTTGGCTCGAACGGGGCGTCGCAGGCCATACTCGATGCGCGCTGCCTGGCCGACAAGCTGGCCGATGAGCCAAGCGTGCCGGATGCGCTTCAGGCGTATGAGGACGAGCGCCTGCCGGCGACGGCGGAAATCGTGCGGCAGAACCGGTCTGGCGGGCCGGAGCGGGTGATTGACCTGGTCAATGCCCGCGCGCCGGACGGCTTTGACAACCTGCATGACGTGGCAACGCCCGAAGAGCTGGAAGGCGTGGTGCGCGGCTACCAGAAAATGGCCGGGTTTGACAAAGATGCTGTGAACCGGTGAACGCCGGTGGCCCGGTGATGACACGTGAGGAGGACGGCAGTGAGAAAGAGCTTGTTCCAGTGTCCCGGCCCATGTGCCGGGGGGCCATCAAACGTGGACCCTCGGGACAAGCCCGAGGGTGACAGCGAATTGTGAGTTGCACTGCAATTGCCTGGGCGTCATTCCGGCGGGGGCAGGAAGTGGATGTTGTGCTCGCTTGCCAGACGCACGACCTCCGCCGGGTCCGGCACGTTGTGGATCTTGGTGAACAGGTTCCACAGCTGCTGGGTGGGCGAGACCCAGAACACGCACTTGGTGTCGGCACCTGACTTGTTGAAGATGCCATGTGCGATGCCGCGTGGCAGCCGGATGAGATCGCCGGCCGTGGCCACTGCGTCGTTGCCATCAAGAAACAGGTCGAAGCGGCCTTCCAGCACGTAGATGAACTCGTCCTGGTCGGGGTGTATGTGCGGTGGCACGAAGGTGCCATCAGGAAACGTGGCATGCCAGGACATCGAGGCCTCGCAGTGCTGCAGCGGCACATAGGTCTGGCCGAGGATGTTCCAGACGATGCCGTCCACGCTGTCGCCTGCCTTGGTCACGCCTGCAGTCATTTTGGTCATTGATTTGTTTCCTTCCCTGTTTCGGCTGCTACCCTTGATGCACGTCATCTCACACTGTCACCGGACGGTACGCAAGCGTGCAAAATTGCACGATAATGCAATCGGACTTCATTTGAAGTCTGCATTATTTGTCTCTATCGTACCCTCCAGGCGGCGACGGCATAATGCCGCCAGCAATCGAAAAACAATAAGTACGCGTTTTCCCGGGAGGAGACAGACATGCTCAAAAAGACAGGACTGGCCGCGCTTGGCCTTGCGCTGATGGCGTCGTCGGCGCTGGCTGCCGACATCAAGATCGGCTACGTGACCACGCTGACCACACCTGCTGCCGTGATTGGCGCAGACGTGAAGGATGCCGTTGATCTGGCGATGGAACAGCTGGGCGGCAAGATGGGTGGCAAGACGGTCGAGATCATCTTCGAAGATGACGGCTTCAAGCCTGAAATCGGCAAGCAGAAGACCGACAAGCTGGTGCAACAGGACAACGTGCCGATCGTTGCAGGCTACCTGTGGTCCAACGTCTTGCTGGCCTCGATGAAGAGCGTTTTTGACGCCAACAAGATCCTGATCTCGTCCAACGCCGGTCCGTCGCCAATTGCCGGACGGCTGTGCAACGAGAACTTCTTCTCGACCTCGTGGCAGAACGACCAGACCCCG
Source organism: Anderseniella sp. (assembly GCA_033722845.1). Taxonomy (GTDB): domain Bacteria; phylum Pseudomonadota; class Alphaproteobacteria; order Rhizobiales; family Aestuariivirgaceae; genus Anderseniella. Next base: position 5,710 of record JAWVYF010000086.1, read on the forward strand.
ATGGCCATGGGCGAAGTGCTCAACCAGCAGGGCGTCAAGTCGATCTACCTGATGGGGCCGAACTATGCCGCCGGCAAGGACATGCTGGCCGGCGTGGAGCGCACCTTCAAGGGTGAGATCAAGGGCAAGGACCTGACCAAGTGGCCTGACCAGCTTGACTTCTCGGCAGAGCTTGCCAAGGCCAAGGCGTCCGGCGCTGAAGCCATCTTCGTGTTCTATCCGGGCAAGGCCGGTGGCGCGTTCATCCAGCAGTACCAGCAGGCCGGCCTGAAGGATGCGATGGACCTGTACACGGTGTTCACGGTGGACGCGATTGCCCTGCCCAAGCTGCAGGCCGCCAAACTGGAAGGCGTGATGGGCTCGCGCATGACCCAGTTCTGGGATCCGACGCTGGACAACGAAACCAACAAGAATTTCGTCGAAAGCTTCCGCAAGAAGTACAACCGCTATCCGTCGTTCTATGCCGCTCAGGCGTTCGACAGCATCAACTTCATCGCCTCGGGCGTTGAAGCGGTTGGCGGCGACATGAGCAAGATGGACGAGCTGCGCACGGCGCTGAAGTCGGCCAACTACAACTCGGTGCGCGGCAAGTACACCTACGGCAACAACGGCATGCCGATCCAGAACTTCTACCTGCGTGAAGTGGTGGCGGATGCCGACGGCAACTGGACGACCAAGGTGGTCAAGACGGTTTTCGAGAACCACCAGGATCCGTATGCTGCCGAGTGCAAGCTGAAATAAGCAAAACTGCCGGTATTTCCGGTTGAAGTCAGGGGAGAGCCGCCTTGTGGTCTCCCCTGATTTGTTGAATACCTGTTTCTTCGACGACCTTGGGGTGGAACCAAGAGGCACGGATGGTCCGAAACGGACCCCCGCACGGTGAGGGGCGATGAGCACACTTTTCCTTATCCAGTTCCTGAACGGGCTGCAGCTGGGCGTATTGCTGTTCCTGCTGGCAGCCGGGCTGACGCTGGTGTTCGGGATCATGGATTTCGTGAATCTGGCGCATGGCTCGCTATACATGATCGGGGCGTTTTTCTGCGCCACGCTGACCTTCTGGACCGGCTCGTTCATTCTTGCCGTGCCACTGGCGCTGGTGGCCACGGCCATCGTCGGGCTGGTGCTGGAAACCGGTGTGATCCGGCACCTGTATCAGCGCGACCATCTCGATCACGTGCTGGCAACGTTCGGTTTCATCCTGATCGCCGACACGTCGGTACAGCTGATCTGGGGGCCGGAAGGCATTGCCATTCCGCTGCCCGAGTTCCTGCAGGGGCAAGTGAACATTCTGCCGGGCGTGATCTTTCCGACATTCCGGCTGGTGATCATTGCCGCGGGTTTGCTGGTGGCGCTGGGGCTTTACCTGCTGATCAGCCACACGCGGCTTGGCATGCTGATCCGCGCCGGGGCATCGAACCGCACCATGGTGTCGGCGCTGGGCATCGACATCAAGACGCTGTTCACCGCGGTGTTCGCGCTGGGCGCGGTGCTGGCGGGTCTCGCCGGCATGCTGATTGCGCCGATCACCGAAGCGACCATCGGCATGGGCAACGACATCATCATCACCGCCTTCGTGGTGATCATCGTCGGCGGCATCGGCTCGATGAAGGGAGCCTTCATTGCCGCGCTGCTGATCGGGCTGATCGATACGCTGGGCCGGTCTTTCCTGGATGACATCCTGAAGGTGTTCATCCCGGTCAATGCGGCAGAGACCGCAGGGCCTGCCATCTCTTCGATGCTGATCTACATCATCATGGCCGCCGTGCTGGCATTCCGCCCGCAAGGCCTGTTTCCGCCCAAGGTACGGTGAGCGCGATGACAGACACAACGTCGACAAATCTCGAGCCGTACATGCAGGCGCCAAGCCTGTTCGGCACCTCCACCGGGCGGATCATCACCATTGCGTTCATGGCGCTGCTGCTGGTCTTGCCGCTGGCCGCGTATGTTACCGGCAACGTGTTCTGGCTCAACTTCGCCACGCGGCTGGTGTGCCTGTCGATTGCGGCGGTGAGCCTCAACCTGATCCTCGGGTTCGGCGGACTGATCTCGTTTGGCCATGCAGCCTATATCGGCATCGGGGCTTACATGGTGGGCATTCCGGCCTATCACGGGTTCGAGTCCGGCTGGCTGCACATTCCACTGGCGATGGGCGTGTCGGCGCTGTTTGCGCTGGTGACGGGCGCGATCTGCCTGCGCACCAAGGGCGTCTACTTCATCATGATCACCATGGCGTTTGCCCAGATGGCCTATTACTTCTTCCTGTCGCTGGACGAGTATGGCGGCGATGACGGCTTGACCATCTACAACCGGTCGATCTTCAACATCATCGACATCGAGAACAAGCTGGTGCTGTTCCTGCTGGCCTATGCGGTGCTGGCCGGCTCCATCTATGCGGTCTACCGGATGGTGAACTCGCGCTTCGGCATGGTGGTGCGCGGGTGCATGTCCAACGAGGCACGCATGAAGGCGCTGGGCTACAACACCTATGCCTACCGGTTGACGGCTTATGTCATCGCCGGTGCAATGTGCGGGCTGGCAGGCGCATTGCTGGGCAACTTCCAGAGCTTCATTTCGCCGGACATGATGAGCTGGTCGCGCTCGGGCGAGCTGATGTTCATGGTCATCCTGGGCGGCACCGGCACGCTGTTCGGACCGGTGTTCGGCGCAGTGGCGTTTCTGGTGATCGAGGAAATCCTGTCGTCGTTCACCACCTACTGGGCGCTGCCGTTCGGTATCCTGCTGATCCTGTCGGTTCTGTTCATCAAGGGCGGGCTGTCCGGCCTGATCCACCGGGGGGTGAAGCATGGCTGAACCACTCCTCGACATTCGCGGCCTGTACAAGTCGTTTGGCGGGGTGACCGCTACGGACAATGTCTCGCTGGATATCCAGCAAGGTGAACTGCACGCCATCATCGGGCCGAACGGGGCAGGCAAGACCACGCTTATCGCGCAGCTCTCCGGCGATCTTCCCTCAGACGATGGCCAGGTGCTGCTGGACGGCAAGGACATCACCACCGTGCCGACGCACCGGCGCTCGCACTTCGGCATGGCGCGGTCGTTCCAGATCACCTCGGTGTTCATGAACATGAGCGTGATCGACAACGTGTCGCTGGCGGTGCAGTCGCACGACGGCACGTCGTTCAGGTTCTGGCAACCGGCGGCCACGGAGAAACGGCTGCGCGCGCCCGCCATGGAAATTCTCGAGAAGGTCGGGCTGGCCGAACGGGCCGGCACACCCGCTGCCGCCATGAGCCATGGCGAACGCCGCCAGCTGGAGCTGGCCATGGCGCTGGCCACCAAGCCGCGCTTCCTGCTGCTGGATGAACCGATGGCCGGCATGGGCGCGGAGGAAAGTGCGGCCATGGTGGACATCCTCAAGGGGCTCAAGGGCGACAAGACCATCTTGCTGGTCGAACACGACATGGACGCGGTGTTTGCGCTGGCCGACCGGATTTCGGTGCTGGTCTATGGCCGGGTGATCGCCACCGGCAAGCCTGAAGAAATCCGCTCCAACAAGGCAGTTCGCGACGCCTACCTGGGGGAGGACTGACACCATGTTGCAAGTGACCGACCTGGTGACCTACTACGCGACCAGCCAGGCGCTGTTCGGCATGACGTTCGACGTGAAGGCGGGCGAAGTGGTAACGCTGATGGGCCGCAACGGCATGGGCAAGACGACCACGATCAACTCGATCATCGGCATCGTCAAACCGGCGTCAGGCTCAATCAGCTTTCGCGACACGGAAGTGTCGAAACTGCCCTCGTTCAAGACCGCCAACCTGGGCATCGGGCTGGTGCCGGAAGGCCGGCAGATCTTTCCCAACCTGAGTGTGCGGGAAAACCTGATCGCGACCGCTTCCAATCACCAGAAGCAGGACAATCCGTGGACGCTGGAGAAGGTGTACGCGATGTTCCCGGAACTGGAAGCGCGCCAGACCTCAATGGGCAATCTGCTGTCCGGCGGCGAGCAGCAGATGCTGGCAATCGGCCGGGCGTTGATGACCAATCCCAGCCTGCTCATTCTCGATGAGGCGACCGAGGGCCTGGCCCCGCTGATCCGTGACAAGATCTGGCAGGCACTTGCGGAATTGCGCAAGTCGGGACTGTCGATCCTCGTGGTCGACAAGAACCTGAAAGACCTGCTCAAGCTGGCCGACCGTCACTTCATCATCGAGAAGGGCCAGGTTGTGTGGACCGGCACGTCGGCGGAGCTGAAAAAGAACGAGGACGTGCAGCACCGCTATCTTGGGGTGTAGGGGTACCTGCCGTGTTTGTGCCGCAAAGTGCGGGTCAATTTGCAGGCCATGATCAGACGGCTCATCAAGTTTATCGCGACGTTTGCCATCGTGCTCATCGTGCTGCCCATCGCTGCGGGTACGGCGCTGACCTATTCCAAGGGCTGGCCCACAAGCTGGCGCTCGGCAAACTGGTCGTCAGCCGGTCTGCTTCCTGCAGCAAGCGCAGACAGGGACGCCGTGGTCTACGTGATGGCGGCACGGTCTGGCCGCTGGAAGGGCATTTTTGCCGTGCACCACTGGCTGGTCCTCAAACCCGCCAACGGTGAGTACGAGCGATATGACGTCGTTGGCTGGGGCAGTCCGGTGCGCCTCAACCACCGCGCGCCAGATGCGCGCTGGTACTCATCCGATCCGGAAATCGTGCACGAAGTGCGAGGCCCGGCAGCCCAAACCCTGATCCCGAAGCTACGCCGCGCGTTGGCCGATTACCCGTGGAGCGAGTATGGCGATTACATGGTTTGGCCCGGCCCCAACTCGAACAGCTTTGTGG
>JAWVYF010000087.1:0-10411 GCA_033722845.1 Anderseniella sp.
CTTCAAGCGCCTCGTCCGGAAGGGGGGACAATGGCAGTTCAATGCAACGTGAGCGGATTGTCGGCAAGATGCGGCCACGCTGATTGCACACCAGTATGAAAACCGAATTGTCCGGCGGCTCTTCCAGCGTCTTGAGAATGGCATTGGCAGACGCATTGTTCATGTCTTCGACTGCATCGATGATGGCGATACGCCATCCGCCCGCGCCGGCGGTCTTGCCAAAGAAATTCGCGGCCTTGCGGCTGACAGCAACGTTGATGCCCGCTTTCAGCTTGCCCTTTTCCACCTCGCGCTGAATGACAAGCAGGTCCGGATGCGACCTGGCGTCCACCTGGGCCGATATCGCGTCACCTTCAGGCAACGACAGGCTGTCTCGCGGAGCCCCTGATGGATCCGGGTACCGCAGCAAGTATTTGGCCAGTCTGTAGGCTAAAGTGGCCTTGCCTACGCCCTTGGGCCCCGTCAGCAACCAGGCGTGGTGAAACTTGCCAGAGTGGTAGGCATCCAGCAGGCGCGTTTCGGCTCGCTCATGGCCATAAAGTTGCCGCCGGTGGCGCGGATGGAGCGGGCCTTCGCGCGGGTCCTGTTCTTCATCGTCCTGTTTGCTCATGAAGCCAACTTGCCAATGGACTGCTCGACGCACGCACGGATTTGTGCAGCTACCTGTTCTACACTGCCCGATGCATCGATGACACGGCACCTTGCCGGATTGTTTCCTGCGATTTCGAGAAACGCCTTGCGCAGGTTCTGGTGAAACCTCAGCCCTTTCTTCTCAAAGCGATCCGCGCCGCCGCGCTGATGTGCACGCTCAAGCCCGACTTGCGGGTCGAGATCGAAGATCAGGGTAAGGTCGGGCTGTGAACTGCCCACGATAGCCTGATCGAGCATCTCCACGAAGTCGGTGCCGACCTGACCGGCAATTCCCTGGTAGGCGCGTGTGGAGTCAGCGAACCGGTCGCACAGTACGGTTTTGCCGGCTGCCAGCGCCGGCCTGATCAGATGGTTCAGATGACTTTCGCGCGCGGCGTAATTCAACAGCGCTTCAGCCTGCGGGCTCCAGCGGCCCGGCTCACCAGTAACAAGCAGTTCGCGCAATGTGTCGGCATCCGGCGAACCACCCGGTTCGCGCGTGGTAACGACCTCGAGCCCAAGGCTGCGCAGGTACTCGGAAAGCAGACCGATCTGGGTGCTCTTGCCGGCGCCCTCGCCGCCTTCAAAGGTGATGAATACGGGTTTCATGGGGGCGGAAAGTATCAACCGCCGAAAGCCATGAAAAGCGCTGAATCCAGCGCCTTGCTCCAAGCGCTATCGGTAACACCAACACTGTCGCGGGCATAGACGGGTGCGGACGTAACCAGCCGGCCATCCGTTAACACTTTTACATGGCCAATTTGCTGCCCTGCCCTGACCGGCGCAACCAGCGGCCCCTTGTAGACCAGCTGTGCTTCGGCGGTTGCCCTTTCCTCGTCTGACAGGAGTGTTGTGATGTCCTGCTTGGCAATAATGCGTACGGTAGAGGCATCACCACCCCACACCCGTGCCTGGCCCACCGTGTCGCCGGCGGCAAACAGCCGGACTGGTCTGAACAGCCTGAACCCAAAGTCGAGCAGGCGCTTTGCTTCCTCGGCTCGTGCGCCAGATGACTGCAAGCCGCTCAGAACCACTATAAGCCGCCGGCCGTTGCGCTCCGCTGATCCGATCAACCCGTACCCGGCTTCGCGTATGTAACCGGTCTTGACGCCATCTGCGCCAGGATAGTCTCCAAGCAGCGGATTGCGGTTGCGTTGGCGGATATTGTTCCAGGTGAACTCTGGTTGTCCGTAGTATTTATAGTAATCCGGAAAAACCTCTATCAAATAACGGGTTAGGCGAGCCAGCTCACGTGCCGACGAGACGTGACCTTCTGCCGGCAGGCCGGTGGCGTTCTTGAATGTAGAAACCGTGAGACCCAGCTCGCGGGCGCGCGCGGTCATGTCGGCTGCAAAGCGCTCTTCCGATCCGGCCAGACCTTCGGCAATAGCAATTGCGCCATCATTTGCTGACTGAACAACCACGCCCTGTATCAGATCAGATAGCGCAACTTCCGACCCCAGTTCTGCGTACATGGTGGAGCTGCCAGACGGTGCGCCACCTCGCCGCCAGGCATCTTCGGAGATGCGGAACTTGTCCGTCAGCTTAAGGCGGCCAGCCTTGAGTTTTTCGAACACCATGAGCATGGTCATCACCTTGCTCATGCTTGCGGGCTGGATTGGCTCGTCCGGTTGCTTCTTGAACAGCACCTTGCCTGATCGGCTGTCCATGATGATAGCGTGGGTTGCCCTGGTATCGAAGTCCTGAGCGACGGCGGGCGGTGCGCAAACCAGCAGCACTGCGCAGACGCTCAGTGCCAACCGTCTGATGACAGCCGGCAGGTTCGCTGGCTGCTCTGCATTCGAGGCAGGGTTCATCTTGTCTGGGCCGCTTTCATACCAGAAGACGCCACAGTATTCAGACAAGCAGGACCAATCAACACCTGGACAGGGCAGTTGGATGATCGAATCGGTAAAACGGCTGTGATCTAGCGGGTCGCAACTTGCAGACGGGCATCGTGGTGACCGCGGGCACGCACTGCATCCAGTGCGGCCTGGGCTTCACCCGTACCTGAAACAGGCCCGACACGAACCCGGTAGACCGGGCCGTAAGAGCCGGAGGCCGATTCCACCAGCACATTGCCAATGTCAGCCAGGTTCTGCCGGGTACGCTCAGCATTGGATGGGTCGGAGAACGCGGCTACCTGAACAAAGTACTGACCATCACCCGATACCGGTTCAATGGTCGAGGCCGCCTCAGAACTTGCCGAAGATGCATAGCGGGTTTCATGGCCACCGTAGCGACCGTTGCGCAGATCCGCGCCGGCAATCATCTGGCCAAGAGGCGTGCCGCGCTGCAGCTCGGCGTTCATGGCAGCAAGGTGCCCGTAATCGGCGTCTTTCAAAGGTGCAGGACCGATATACTGAACGCGTACCTTGGCCTTGCCTTGCGCCCGGAAGCCGATTGCATCTGCGGCGCGGCGTGACAGGTCAATAATGCGGTCATTTACGAAGGGTCCACGATCATTCACCCGGACGATGACGGTGCGGCCGTTGTTCTGGTTGGTCACCTTTGCGTAGCTTGGCAGCTCCATCGTGGTATGCGCAGCGGTCAGCTGATTCATGTCGAACCATTCACCGTTTGACGTCATGCGCTTGTGGAACTTGGGTCCGTACCATGAGCCCACGCCGACACGGTCGTAGTTGGGGTCATGCCGGGGATGAAACTTGTTGCCGGCAACCTCGTAGGACTTGCCGAGATGACGCCGGCCACCACCTTTTGGCATGGGGCCCTTTGCATCATTCCAGGTAGGCGAACCGATACCGGCGAACGGGTCCTGCTTCTTGCTGCCGATGCCGCCACCTGAACACCCGGCAAGCGTGACGGCGATGGCACAGAGCAAACCCGCACCGATAATGTAATATCCACGGTTGCTGCGAGACGGCAGTTTGATGCTGTTGTTTTGAGTCATGCGTATGGCCCCTGCGAAAATTGCCTGAACAGGGCTGGCCGCCGTCAGCGCCTGCCCGTCGTTGGTCAACGGATCGTGTGTAGATCCGCTAAAACTTGAACGAGTTTTGGCAGAGGCCGGTAAATGGCAGGTTCCCAAACGCGGTTAACGAAAGATTGCCGGCACGAACCATCAGGCAAGGCTAACCCGATGCTGTCGATGCTCCCCTGTCAGGCCAAGCAATTGACCGGCGTGTCAGTTGGTGGTGGCGGAGGCTTCACCCTCCGTGGAAGACGCGCCTACGTTGCTGGTGGTGCCTTCTGCTTCGGAGGTTTTTGCTTCGGGCTTTGCCACTTGCGACGCAGTGTTTGATCCGCCTTCAGAGGAGGCGGCCTCAGTGCTGCCGGTCGACTGATCAGCTGCCTCTTCTTTCTTGGCATTGGCCGCTGCCATAATGGTCTTCAGGCGGTCGTGGTTCTGCTTGCCGTGCTTGTTGCCGGCATCTGCTGACTTCTTGTAGTAGGAAAGTGCCTGATCCAGGTCCTTGGCAGTGCCCCACCCCATTTCGTACATGCCGCCGAGGTTATTCTGCCCCCACGCATTGCCCACTTTGGCTGTATCCTCGAACAGGCGGAATGCAATTGACAGATCACGCGTAGTGCCCTTGCCTTGCAGATACATCAGGCCAAGGTTGTTCTTGGCAGCAATATTTCCTGCGTCAGCCGCCTTGGTGTAGTAGACGACTGCCTTTTCAAGATCTGGCTCAACACCAGTGCCATAGTGATACCCGTGTGCCGCCTTGTAAGCTGCCTCCACGTTTCCCTTGTCGGCTGCGCTGGCATAAAGGGTAAGGGCGCTTGATGGTTTTGCCTTCAGCTCCCGGCTGCCTTTCATGAGCAGGTTTGCCAGCATGAACTGGGCTTCGGCATCGCCCTGCTCTGCTGCCTTGGTCAGCCACCGAGCGGCACTTCTCACGCTCTTGCGAGCACCGTTCTTGCCCTCAAGGTGGTCACGCGCCAGCGCCATCTGGGCAGCCACAACGCCCTTGTCAGCTGCGGGGCGCTTTTCGCCATAGCGCATTTCGCTATAATCCACCGCTTCTTCGGCCGCCGGTTGCTGTTGGGTCTGGGCAACTGCGGGTTGAGCCAGGAAGCCACCACAAACAAGCCACGCGGCAAGGCTTAAACGGTAAATCGAGCGCGAAATCGTCATAATGTGGGCCTTCTGGATTGGTGACGCAGGGGCGGCTTATGCCACGCCTGATTGCACAACGCAAATTACCTGAAAGTCAGGTTCAATCTAAAGGAGCAACGTCAGCGCACCCGGGTCCAGGTCTGTGAACCGCACAGGAACATGGCAAAGCAGCCTTCAACCCCCATGGTCGACCCATTGGGATCCAGGTAGATGTCGTAAACCTTGCCGTTTTCTGCGTTATACACCAGTCCCTTCAACTGCGTATTGCCGTCATGCGGCTGCAGTCCCTTGAGGATGGTCAGCCCCATGATTGGCTGCTTCCGCATCGCCGGATCAGGGTTGTTTATGTCACGTTTTGGCTGGCCGTTATCGTCAGCAGGCTCTGCGAGCCAAACGATTCTGCCGCACAGGAATTGGCCACAAGGCGCAATCTCGATGTTGGACTTTCCTTCTTCGTCTGCCCACACGCCAAGCGCGCCTTGAGTGGCAGGCGCAGCAAAGGCAGCCGGGGCCACAAGTGCAACTACAAGCATTGCCCAGCAAAGAGAAATTCCTGCAATCCGTTTCATGTGCGTTTTTCTACCGTCGGAAAAGGACATTATCGAAGACTGGTTACAACCGATCTGTGGCCAGACTAGGACAGACATGGTGAACGCTTTATGAAGCATCAATGGCCGGACTGGTCATGACCATGCCCGTGTTGACGTTTCGCTGGTCTGGCAAGCATTTGTGCCGATTGAGACTTGCATGGCCAACAAGGTCTGATTAAACCTGCGTCCATCTACTCGCTGGTTCTGGCGCAAGCTGGCACCAGCGCAGTGGAGGGGTGGCAGAGTGGTCGAATGCGGCGGTCTTGAAAACCGTTGGGCTTCACGGTCCCGGGGGTTCGAATCCCTCCCCCTCCGCCAAGGCGCTTGCGCAGATGTGTCGTAGCCGCTCAAGACTTTCCTTCCAGTCCAGCCAGAGCCTCGCCCGAGGCTTGGGGTATGCGCATTTCAAACACATCCCGCACCACCGTGTAATCATAATAGCCCATGCGTGCGATGGGCTGGAGCTTGGCAATGTCGAGCTTTCCATGCCCGCCGATGAACGCATCATCCACGTGAATGCGCTCTACCTGGGCAAACACCACATCAACCGTTCCGACCGGCGAGTCGCCCTCCAGCGTATGAGTTGACAGATAGCGGCACTCGAAGTGGCACGGACTTTCAGCAACACGAGGCGCTGCGCAATGCACCGATGCAGCCTTGGTCACGCCGGCCTCGTGGAATTCATCCACTTCCGCCGCCACCGCCTTGGCTGAGATGTTCACCGCTTCGCGCAACTCCCAGGTCGCCATGTTCCAGACAAACCAGCCGGTCTCGCGCGCATTGACCACGGTGTCCTTCTCGCGCCCGTCCGGATAGCGATTGGCCGCAAACATCACCATCGGCGGATCGAAGGTCAGGTTCTGCCATTGGCTGTACGGTGCAAGATTCGCCACCCCGTCCCTGCTGATCGTCGACAGCCAGCCGATAGGCCGCGGCACCGTGCAGCTCTTGAATGGCGAAAACGGCAGCGGGCACGCCTCACGGCCGGGATCGTATTCCATCACTTGCTCCCTTGCTCTCTTGCGCTATCTGGCCAACCGCATCAGCGCCACGCCAGCCAGCGTCACCATCGTGGTCACCACCTTGACCAGGTTGAGTGGTTCACGAAACACAACGATCCCGATCACCAGAGCAAACACGATAGACACCTCTCGCAGTGCGGTCATCAGGGCGATGGGGGCCAGCGTGAATGCCCATACCACCAGGCAGTAGGCAGTGAACGACGCCACACCACCCACCAGCAACGTGGTGCGCGCGACGGTGAAAGACTGCTTGACCACGCCGGGTTTGCGCAACTCCATGAACACCGCAAAAACCGCCGCGTTAAGCAGTGCCGCGCACGCATAAAACCCCGGCCCCGTGCCGGCGGCGCGTGCGCCAATGCCGTCCACCAGCGAATAGCCGGCAATGAAGCACCCGGTACCGAGTGCCAGTGCAGCTGCACGCGGATTGCGCAGCCCGTCTGCCCGGCGCACCAGCCCCAACGCAATGATGCCAGACGCAATCAGCACGATGGCGAGCAGCTGTTGCCCGGTAAGCGCGACCCCCAGCGCCGTCACCGATACGAGTGTTACAATCAGCGGTGCTGACCCACGCGCAATTGGGTAGACCTGCATAAAATCTCCCAGCCGGTATGCGTTGAGCAGGAACAACTGGTAGCCGATATGCAAGACTGCTGACACCGCGATCAACCACCAGCTTGATGCATCGGGAAACGGTGACCACAAGGCAAGCAGCGGAATGGCCGGCAGCCCCTGGCCAATGGTCAGCGCCGTCATGGAGAGGTGCTTGTCGGCCCCGCCCTTGACGATGGCATTCCACGTGGCATGCAGTGCCGCTGCCAGCATAACGGCCAGAAAGGCCAGCGTGCTCATTTGCCCGGCCCCGCGTTCACACCTTGAGGATCAGCTTGCCGAAATTCTCGCCCGTATAGAGCATCTTCAGAACGTCCGGAAACGCTTCCAGCCCGCCTTCGCGCACGTCTTCCTTGAATGTCAGCTTGCCTTCCTTGTGCCAACTGCCGAGCTTTTCATAAGCTTCGGGATACTTGTCGATGAAGTCGAACACGATGAAGCCCTGGACTCGAAGCCGGTTCACCAGCACCGAGCGGAAATTGTACGGGCCGGGCACAGGCGAGGTGGCATTGTAGGCCGAGATCAGCCCGCAAATGGCGACCCGGCCCCTGAAATTCATCTGGGCCAGCACTGTGTCCAGAATGTCGCCGCCAACGCTTTCAAAATCCACATCGATCCCGTTCGGGCACGCCGCTTTCAGATCATCCGCCAGCCAGCCGTTCTTGTAGTCAACGGCTGCGTCATAGCCGAACTCCCTGGTAAGTGCGGCACACTTGTCCGGCCCGCCGGCAATGCCCACCGTACGGCAGCCATAGATCTTGCCAATCTGGCCTACCACCTGCCCCACTGCGCCGGATGCCGCAGACACGACAATCGTCTCACCTTCCTTCGGCTCGCCCACATAGGTCAGTCCGAGATAGGCTGTGAGACCCGGCATGCCGAGGCCGCCGACCCAGGTCTGTAAAGGTGCCAGCGAGGTATCCGCCTTGACGACGCCCTTGCCATCCGACACTGCGTGGGATTGCGCCCCGATCAGGCCGGACACCGTGTCACCTTCCTTGAACTTCGAATTGCGCGAGGCCACCACCGTACCGGCGGCGAAGGCACGCATGGTCTCTCCCAGCCCGACCGGCGGCACGTACGACTTGGCATCGTTGATCCAGCCACGCATGGCCGGGTCAAGCGAAACATATTCGGTGGCAATCCGGATTTCGCCCTCGGCCAGTTCGGCCTGCGGTTCTTCCACCACCTCAAAGTCTTTACGGGTGACCATGCCATGCGGCCGCCGCGCCAGTTTTACTACCTTGTTCATCGCCATGGTCGTTTCGCCTCTATCAGGTTCAGACTGTTGTTGCGCGCGAGATCCCCGCAGGTTGTGCCGATTTCAGTAAACCGCGTCAATTCGCAACATGTTTTATTGCTCTGCAACGGTTGCTGAGACGGCAACGCTTTGGCAACCTCATTGTATCAGAATGACGACATGAGCTGATTTGCTCATGAGCCGCAGGTCAGATCCGGATGATCTGGTTTGCATCCCAACCGGTAAACCGGAGGAGAACGCCAATGGCTGGCGAGAAGACGACCAAGTGCCTGGTCAATCCAACTTTGACGGTGGCGGCAACGGCGAGCGAAGCTCGTCCATACGCGCCTCGCGCCTTGTCGGAAGACAAGCCGGGCAACAATCCTTGCGACCCCCAGGGTTTTGACAAGAAGCGGTTCGAACCGAGCTGAGCATAACCGCCTGTCAGTGCATTAGTGCTGCAGGGTTCAGGTTATCAACTGAACGGGCAGGTTATCTCCGGCGCACGAGACAGTCGCGCTCGCCCGCCGCGATGAGCTTGTTGCACAAATCCGTAGCCGCTTGTTTTGAGCTCATCGGTCCCATTCCCAAACGGTAAAACGTTCCACTCGCCCCCAGGTTCGTCTGCTGCACACTTGGCGGCAGATTTCCCAGCAGGTTGCCATGTCTCGACTTCAGCTGCTGATATTGCGCCATTGCCTCCTGCTCTGAGCGATAGGCAGCCAGCTGAATCACGTAGCCTGTACCACCGGATGAGGACGGCGGGCTCTGAGGCGTTGAAGGTGGAGCGAAGGCCTGCAGGTCCTGAGATGTAACCGGTTGTTGCGGTGCCGGTGCTGGTGCCGGCGTCGGCGGTGGTGCCAGTGCCACCTGCTGCTCGGCTGGCGCTGGTGCAGGTGCAAGTTGAATTGGGCCGGATTGGGATTGCTGTTGCGTTGCTGCAGAAGAGTTGAACGGTCGGCGTGTTCCTGCAAGCGGGTCCTCATCGCGTCCTGCCACCCTGGACCTTGTGGGCGCAGTCTCTTGAGGCTGCGGCTGCAGTTGTGGTTGCTGGATAACAGCACCCTGCTGAGGCAGCGTCGGTTGTGCGATCTGAGGCAATGGTTGCGGCTGAGGTGCCGGTTGTGGTGCTGGCTGCAAGACCGGCTGGAACTGGGTGGTCGGTGCATTCTGAACCGATGCGACCAGGTTGCGCGGTTTGCGCCGGGGAACCGGCGGCTGAGATATTGGCCCGCTTGAAACGGCAGAAGCCGCCGGTTCAACCCCGGCGGCCCCCTCTTGGTTGTCTGAAGTGTCTGCGCTTGCAACCTGCTGGGCCGCTGGCTCAGCTGCCCCTGGTTGCAGCGAGCCCGAATTCTGTGGCGGTGGAGGTAATGGCAATGGCAGACTGTCGCCATCCGTGTTGCCGGATGGTGCCGGCGTTACGGGTTGCTCTTCCCGCGGAATGATCTGTTCTGGCTGATTTGCCCCGTCATCACTCAGGATCCGCTCGTAAATAAGCTTGCGCCCTTGCGGTTGCGTGCCCGTCTGAGCCGGTTGAGTTGCGTCAGGTTCTGCCTTCGCGGGCTGATCCGGAGCAGCCACCTCAGGCACCTGGCCTCCGGAAGTGCCGCCAGCGGTGTTTGTCTGGCTCTGCCACCACAATACGCCGCCAACGGCCAGAGCACCGATAAACAGAAGGGCGAGGATCAGCATGATGATGCCGCCCCAACCGCGCCTTGGTTCGTCGTCCTCGTAATCGTCGTCAAATTCGCGATAGGCTTGCGAGTAATCACGCGCCGTGCGGCCACCATAGCCACCAGCCAGTGTGTCATCGAACGGATCGTCAAATCCGGCGCGCAAGTCGTTACCCGGCTTGGCTGGCGTTGGTTCTGAGGTGGACCGGCCAAGCGGTGCGGCCGGACGATAACCATTGTCCTGGAACAAATCGTCATCGCCATGTGGCGCACGCTGGTACGCTTGCGCCGGAGGCGCGGGCGGACGCGGAGCCGGGGCTGCCGGAGCACCGTACCCAGGTTGCCCAGTCGGCGCGTAGCCTCTTGGCGGAGCCGGAGCTGGTCCCGGGGGTGGTGCATACCCTGGCCCAGGCGGACGATAAGCCGGTGGCTGTTGGACACCAGGATAGCCGGGCTGCTGTGGCCGGTAAGCAGGTTGAGACGGCTGGGGGGCCTGTGGGCCCGGCCGTTGTGCCGGAACACCCGCCTGGCGCGGCGCAGCAGCAGGTGCTGCCACA
>JAWVYF010000088.1:0-10284 GCA_033722845.1 Anderseniella sp.
GCAGGGAAATTTCGAGCGCACGGTTCTGGCTGGACTGAACGCCCTTCGCATCACCTGCCCTGTGCCGGCGTGACAGCTCCGGCAGCAGGACCACGCCAATGGCGATACCGATGACACCAAGCGGCAACTGGTAGATGCGGTCGGCATAATAGAGCCAGGATGCTGCACCATCGCGCAGCGAGGCAATCATCGTGGACACCAGCAGATTGATCTGGGTGACACCGCCTGCGATGAGCCCCGGCACACCGAGAGCCACCAGACGCTTCACGCCCGGGGTGATCCGCGGCAGGCGCAAGCTCAGATTGATGCCGGCGCGGCCCAGCGCGATCCAAAGCAGCAGAAATTGCAACAGCCCCGCCGCGCTGACACCCCATACCAGCGCCTGGCCACTGGACGGGCTGTCGCCCCACCCAGCCAGCAACACGCCGGCCAGCACACAGATCATGACCACGTTGAGTACGATGGGTGCGGCAGCGGCAGCGGTAAAGCGGTGCAGCGAATTGAGGATGCCGCCGAGCAATGCCACCAGCGACATGAAGGTGAGGTAGGGAAAGGCGATCCGGGTGAGTTCGCTGGTCAGATCCAGCTTGCCGGGTGTGTCGGCGAAGCCGGGAGCAAGGCCATAGACAATCCAGGGCATGGCCAACATGGCGATGGCCGACAGGATGAGCAGGAAAGTCAGCAGTGCAGCCAGCACTTCTTCGGCAAAGCGCACGGCGGCCGGCTGTCCTTCACCCTCAAGACGGCGGGCAAACAGTGGCACGAAGGCGGCATTGAACGCACCTTCTGCAAACAGGCGCCGGAACAGGTTCGGGAACCGGAAAGCAACAACGAAGGCATCTGCAACCAGCCCGGTACCAATCGCAGATGCCATCAGCATGTCGCGGACAAAGCCCAGGACACGGCTGATCATGGTCATTGCGGCCACGGTGGAAGCTGAACGAAGAAGCGCCATTTGATCTCCTGCCAAGGCCGGCCAGCGCCGGCACGAATCAGGCACCTGTTGCGGAGTTGGTGTGTAGCCTAGTCCGGCCAGCCGCAACAAGACAGACGCATGAGGGCTCAGGCTGCCTCGGTTTCCGGTACGCCGGGCTCCAGCACTGACAGCAGGCTTTGTTCAATAGCGCTCAATCGTGCCTTCGATGTGATCTTCTGACCCAGCAGATCGGTGACATAGAAGACGTCGACTGCACGCTCGCC
Organism: Anderseniella sp.; assembly: GCA_033722845.1. GTDB lineage: Bacteria > Pseudomonadota > Alphaproteobacteria > Rhizobiales > Aestuariivirgaceae > Anderseniella. Next base: position 1,201 of record JAWVYF010000088.1, read on the forward strand.
GAACGTGGTGACCTGCGCAGACGCAATATTGAGATTGAGCCGGAACAGGCTGTCTGTGAGCTTGAACAGAAGGCCCAGCCGGTCCAGTCCGGCTATCTCGATTACGGTGAAACGGTTGGAAGTCTCGTTGGACACGATGACCTGCGGCTCAACCGTGAAGGCCTTGATGCGGCCCTTTGGCTGCGACACCCGGGCCACCGCCTCACGCAACCTGATCTCGCCGGCAAAGGCCTGCCGCATGAGCGCGACGATCCGGTCCAGGCGGCGTTCCTCATCTTCGGCCTCTTCGAACTCCCGCGGAATCAGCAGCGTATCAAGGGCCATCCCGTCGGTGGTGGTGAATATCTTTGCGCCAGCGATGCTGGCCCCGCCGGCTGCGCATGCGCCAGTGAGCAGCGCAAGCAGTCTGGGGTGGTCAGGGACGTAGACAGTCAACTCGGTGATCGAGGCAAACTTGTCCATGCGGATGTCAAAGGCAATCTGCTCCCTGGCCCTGGAGGCGCGGTCCAGCAGGTTTGCATCGAGCACCTGATGGGCCGTATCTACGGTGTACCAGTAATTGTCGTAGTGGCGCTTGAAGTAGGCGTCGATCTTCTTGCTGGTCCAGCCCTTCATGGCGGCTGCAAATTCCTGCTTGGCCGCCTCGATGCGCCCGGCACGGGAAATCGAGGTGTGGCCGCCGGTGAGGTGTGGCTCGGTCTCGGCGAACAAGGTGCGCAGCAGCTGTCCTTTCCAGCCGTTCCACACGCCAGGCCCAACGGCGCGAATGTCGACAACGGTCAAAATCACCAGCAGGCGCAAACGCTCCGGGCTTTGCACAACCTCTGCAAAATCGGTGATTGTCTTGTAGTCGGACAGGTCACGCATCTGGGCGGTTTCGCTCATCAGCAGGTGATGGCGAACCAGCCACACGACGGTTTCCGTTTCAGCCGGCGTCAACCCGAACCGCGGACACAGGGTGCGCGCCACGCGGGCACCGGCGATGGAGTGGTCCTCCTTGCGGCCCTTGGCGATGTCATGCAGCAGCACGGCGACATACAGCACCCGGCGCGACACAACGCTTTCGATCAGTCCGCTGGCAAGCGGATGGTCTGCCTTAAGCGAGCCTCGCTCGATCTTGGACAGGATGCCGACCGCGCGCAGCAAGTGCTCATCGACGGTATAGTGGTGATACATGTTGAACTGCATCAGCGCGGTGATACGGCCGAACTCGAGAATGAAGCGGCCCAGAACCCCGGCCTCGCTCATGCGCCGCAGGATGGCTTCGGGGTCGCCAGACCTGGTCAGGATGTCGAGGAAGAGTTCATTTGCCTGCGGATTGTTGCGCAATGCCTTGTCAATGAGCCGGCGGCTTCGGCGCACCTCTTGCAGCGTATCGGGGTGGATGGCCAGGTTGTTATGTTCGGCCACGCGAAAAAGGCGTATCAGGTTGACGGGGTCCGCCTCGAAAATATCGTTGTTGCAAGCCTTCAGACGGCCGGCCTCGACGACATAGTTGCCCTCATCATCAAGCCTGATCGAGCGGCGGCGGAACTTGCCGATCAGATCGCTCATGCTCGGGGCCTTCTTGAACTGTTGTGCTTCGAGCACGGCTGACATGATACGGGTCAGATCACCAACGTCCTTGGCAATAAGGAAGTAGTGCTTCATGAAGCGCTCAACGGATTTCAACCCGCCGTGCGACGCATAACCTAGGCGCTCTGCCATCTCGGCCTGCTTGTCAAAACCCAGACGGTCATCGGGGCGACCGGTCATGAAATGCAGGTGGCAGCGAACGGCCCAGAGAAAGTCTTCGCACTTGATGAAGCGGTTCTGCTCGCGGCGGGTGAACAGCCCGGACTTGTAAAGCTCGCTCACCGAGCGGGTGCCATAGACGAACTTGGCGATCCAGAACAGCGTGTGCAGATCACGCATGCCGCCCTTGCCGTCCTTCACATCCGGCTCGACCAGGTAGCGGGACTCGCCAGCCCGGCGGTGGCGTTCATCACGCTCGGCCAGTTTCTCCGATACGAACAGGCGCTGATCGCGGGCCATGATTTCGGCGCCATACCGGCTCAGCAACTCATCGTAGAGGTCCTTGTGGCCACAGATGTAGCGGGCCTCGAGGACCGAGGTCATGATGGTGGTGTCGGTGCGCACAAGCCGGATGCATTCATCCACCGAACGGGTGGCGTGGCCAACCTTGAAGCCGAGGTCCCACAGAAAATAGAGCATGTACTCAACAACGCTCTCGCCCCATGCCGTCTGCTTGTAAGGAAGCAGGAACAGCAGGTCGATGTCCGAGCCCGGCGCAAGCGTGCCGCGGCCATAACCACCAACTGCGATGACCGAGATGTGCTCTGAGGTAGACGGGTTGTTGGCCGCATAGACGATGCGCGTGGAGAAGTCGTACAGCGCGGTGATGAGGTTGTCCTGCAGCAGCGACAGGCGGATGGCACACTCGCGGCCGCGGCCATTTTCGGTGAGCCGCTTTTCTTCTTCGGCCCGGCTTTCGCGGATCAGGCCTTTCAACAGTTTCAGAGCGGCAGGACGGAAACCCGTTCCGTCAACGCCATGTTCGTTTGCCAAAGCTGTCAGTCCGGCCACGATGGCATCACTGCGATAGGCCGGGTCTGGTTGCAGACGCTTGAGCTGCTTCTTGATCGGTTGAAGTTTGGTGATCGTCTCGGACATGCTCATCCTGGGAAGGGAAACAAGGGCAGTGGCTGGCAACCTAGCCGTTGCCGCCGCTTCCCGCCAGAGCCTTCAATTTGTAGACCAGCTCGAGCGCATCGCGCGGGCTGAGTTCGTCCGGCAAGGTATCTGCCAAAGCATCAATCACGGCGCGGGTTTCTTCGTTCATTGGAGGCCGGGATGCGGAGACGGGACGCTGTGCGGACGAAAACAGGGGCAGGTCGTCAATGATGCGCTGATGCGCCTCTGACTGTTCGCTCTGCTCAAGCAGATGGAGGACCTCGGTGGCGCGATCGATGACCGCCGGCGGAAGGCCGGCAAGCCTTGCTACCTGGATGCCGTAGGACCGGTCGGCCGCACCGGGCACAACCTCGTGCAGGAAAATGACCTCACCCTGCCACTCGCGCACCTTGACGGTTGCATTGGCCACGCTGTCGAGCCTTGAAGAAAGCGCCGTCAGCTCGTGGAAGTGTGTCGCGAACAATGCGCGGCATCGGTTGACGCCGTGCAGGTGCTCAATGCAGGCCCAGGCGATCGACAGTCCGTCATAGGTGGCAGTGCCGCGGCCAATCTCATCAAGGATAACCAGCGAGCGTTCGGTGGCCAGGTTGAGGATGGTGGCTGTTTCCACCATCTCGACCATGAAGGTAGACCGGCCACGGGCGAGATCGTCGGCTGCACCAACGCGGGAAAACACACGATCAACCACGCCAATGTGGGCTGCGGTTGCGGGCACGAAACTGCCAGCGTGCGCCAGCAGGGCAATGATGGCGTTTTGGCGGAGATAGGTGGACTTGCCCGCCATGTTGGGACCCGTAATCAGCTTGATATGACGGGTTGCCTCACCGTTTGAATCGGTTTCACCAGCGGTGAGGCTGCAATCATTCGGCACGAAATGCGCGCCGTCCTGATGGCGTATGGCAGCTTCGACAACCGGGTGGCGGCCGCCCTCGATTTCGAACCTGCGCGATTGATCGACGTGAGGGCGCACATAGTTCAGGCGTACGGCTAGTTCAGCCAGCGCGGTGAACACGTCGATTTCGGACAAGGCACGGGCCACCGATTGCAACATGCCCGCGCGCTCAGCGACCATCGCCAGCAGCCTGTCGAAGATTTCCATTTCGATGGCGCGGGCACGGTCTGCGGCGGCAAGAATTTTCTGTTCCAGCCCGGTGAGCTCGGTCGTGGTGAACCGCATGGCATTGGCCATGGTCTGGCGGTGTATGAACTGGCCGGCATGAGCATCGCCAAGCAGGGCTTCACCGGATTGCTGGTTCAGCTCGATGAAATAACCAAGCATGTTATTGTGCTTGATCTTGAGCGACTTGAGGCCGGTCTCTTCGGCATAACGTGCCTGGAGACTTGCAATTACCTTGCGGCTTTCATCACGCAGGGCTCGATTTTCGTCAAGCGCCTCGTCAGCACCAGCGCGGATGAACCCGCCATCGCGGGTGGTTGCTGGCAGCTCTTCGGCCAGCATTGCAGACAGATGATCGGCAAACGCAGTGTCGGCTGCGCTCAAGGCCGACCAGACGTTGGCAACCGCAGTTGGCCACGGATCAATGCCGGCACGGTGGCAGAACCTGTCAGCCAACCGTGCAGCCGCATGAAGGCCAGAGGCGATGGCAGCAAGGTCGCGCGGGGAACCGCGGTCCAGGGTCAGACGTGACAAGGCGCGGGAAATGTCGGGGGCGTGGCGTAATGTGGCGCGCACATCGCCCGCCACTTCCTGCCCGGCATCGTCGACAAAGGCCTCAACCGCATCATGCCGGGACGAAATCGCCGCAATGCCGGTTAGCGGGGCGGCCAGCCAACCGGCAAGCAGCCGGCCGCCGGCACCCGTAATGGTGAAGTCGACAACATCCAGCAGGCTGCCCTTGCGGCTGCCGGCCAGGGTTTGTGCCAACTCCAGATTTGCCCGGGTGGCGGCATCAATGAGCACGGTGTGGCCGGGGTCGCGGATGGATGGTGGCTGCAAGGCTGGCAGTTTGCCAACCTGGGTGAGCTCGACATATTCCAGCAACGCACCGCAGGCCGCGACCAGAGCGCGGTCAAAGCTGCCGTACGCATCAAGCGAGGCCACCTTGTAGTAACCGCACAGGCGGGACTGGGCTGAAGCAGAATCAAACCGCGCGGCCGGAAGCGGTGTCAGCACCGGCCGGTAAGGTTCGAGCATATGGCTCAACTCTCCGTCAGCCAGCAGGCTGTCCGGTACCAGCAGTTCCGAAGGTGCCAACCGGGCGAGCTCGGCCAGAAGCGAAACAGGTGTGACGGGCGCTGCTTCAAATTCTCCAGTGGACATGTCAAGCCAGGCCAGTGCCAGGCCATCCGACGAGCGCACCCGTGAAAGTGCTGCGAGGTAATTGTTGCGGCCCGACTGCAGCAGGTTTTCCTCGGTCAACGTACCGGGCGTTACAAGGCGGACGACATCGCGGCGGACGACTGACTTGGACCCGCGCTTCTTTGCTTCGGCGGGGTCTTCGGTCTGCTCACATACTGCAACGCGATGGCCCAGGCGGATGAGCTTTTGCAGGTAATCATCGGCTGCATGCACCGGCACGCCACACATGGGGATGTCATCACCGAGGTGCTTGCCGCGTTTGGTCAGCGCAATGCCCAATGCAGCAGACGCCACTTCGGCATCGTTGAAGAACAACTCGTAGAAATCGCCCATGCGATAGAACAGCAGGCTGTCAGGATTGGCCTGCTTGATCTCGAGATACTGCGCCATCATCGGCGTGACCTTGTGATCCACCGCTGGCGAGGTGCCTGATGCTGGTTGTTGTACGGGCTTGTTCATGGCGGCGAACAATACCCCAAGCTGGCGGGTTTCGTCGCCTGGCAAGGCTTCACCATCCACAAACACGATCGATGGGCCAGCCGGGCGACAAGATCAGGCAGCGTGGGCCAGGGCGAGGCGATGGATTGCCTGTTCCAGGTCAGCCCGGTCAAACGGCTTGGCAAGGTAACCGTTCATGCCTGCAGCCAGGCTTGCCTTCTGATCATCCCGGCGTGCATTGGCAGACAAGGCCAGAACCGGGACGGGCTGAGCGACGGCAGCTTCTGCCTCCAGCGCCCGGATCCGGCGGGTGGCTTCAAATCCGTCTATGCCGGGCATAAAAATATCCATCAGGACGACGTCGAAACCAGCTTCGCCATGATCAGTCAAGTTGGTGGCAATTGCGGCGACAGCCTGTTCCCCAGTCGGGAAATGCGTGACCTCGTGCCCGGCTGACTGAAGCATCTTCTCGGCCAGCAAACGATTGATCTGGTTGTCTTCAACCAGCATCACTTTCAGAACCTTGTCTCCGCGAAGCCGAGCGGCTGCCTGGCGCAACTTGCCGGCATCCACCTGCTTGCCGTTGCCTGCGAAACCAAGCTGCTGTCTGAGCGTCACGTAGCGAACGGGCTTTACCAGATAACCGATCTTGCCATTTTTCATCAGCTTGCGGTGCTCACGGCGGTCTTCAGGCTTGAGCAATACCCAGACATTGTGCGAGCGAGCAAGGCCATTGGCCAGATCCAGAAGCTCGGCAGGTTGCTCACACACGGATGCGTCCAACAGAATGACTGACGGTTTTGCGTTATCCTCATTGAGCATATCCGAGAGACGTTCAGTATCGCTGGGCTGTTCAACCCTCGCTCCATGACATGCAAGATACATGGTCACAGCCTCACGGTTGGCTCCGGACGGCATGCACACGCGAACGGTCTGTCCTGCAAGATCCATCCCGTGATCGACGGGCCTGGATCCCGGTTCGCTCACTGGTTCCATGGCGATATCAAACCGGAAGACGGAACCGGCCCCGAGTTCGCTCTCTATGCTGATATCGCCGCCCATCAGGCGAACGATGTCGCGAGAGATGGCAAGCCCAAGGCCGGTCCCGCCAGCTGCCTGTGACTGTGCAATGGATGATTGCACGAACCGGTCAAAAATGGTCTCGAGCTCTTCTGCCGGAATGCCGTGACCGGTATCGCGCACCTCGAAACGGATCTGCCCGTTTTCTGCGCCTGGCGTCACCGTGACGAGCACACCGCCTTGCGTTGTGAACTTTATGGCGTTTCCAACAATATTGAGCAGCACCTGGCCCAGACGTTTTGCATCCCCCTTCACCAACCTCGGCAGATCAGGAGACACATAGCAGCTCACCTCGATTCCCTTGGCGTGAGCACGCGGCGCAAGCAATTCAATGATGGATTCGACATCATCGTGAAGGTGGACCTCGCCTGGCGTCAGAGTGAGTTCGCCAGCGTCGGCGCGGGCGGCATCCAGCAACTCGTCAATGATCGACAGAAGAGACCGGGCCGATGAATCCACGGCACCGGCATAGCTGCGCTGTTCGGCAGACAAATTGGTTTCAAGCAGCAGGCCGGTCATGCCCAGCACACCATTGAGGGGCGTGCGCAGTTCATGAGAGACCGTGGTCAGAAAGCGGGATTTGGCCTCGTTTGCGGCCTCAGCCGACTGGCGCGCTTCGCGCAGTTGCTCAAGCGCGTTTTGCAACTCTGCGAAATGCTGCTGGGCAAGGCGCCAGACATGCAAGATGCCGCCCATCAGCAGGATCAGCAAAGATCCGAGCAACAATGTGCTGATCAGGTTGAAAAACTCTGTTTGCCAGGTCGCGGCAAGAAAGCTGGTTGCCACGATGGAAAGGGTAATGACACCGGCAACGCGTGTCAGCAGCTTCACGCGCTGGCGCAACCCAGACATGCTGGTCTGTCGCGGCTGCTGACGGCGATCAGCAGCTTGATGATGTACATCCGGATTGGCCACGAACCCCTGTCCCCTTGCAATTGACAACTCCCCTAGAAAGGCAGCGTGCCATGCACGGAGTTAGGGACGGGCTAGGGAAACCTGTAAAACTTTAATGATCCTGCCGCCCGGCTTGACCGGCCCTTCAGGCCGCAAGACGGAAACTGGCAAGTTGTTGGCGGTAACTTACAGCTTCAGCAATGTTGAGCCGCGATACGGTTTCATTGCCATCGAGATCCGCCAGCGTGCGCGCAAGCCGCAGCACACGATGATAGCCGCGCGCCGAGAGGTTGAGTGCGTTGGCCGCATCGGTGAGTAGGGTCAAGCCTTCTGCATCTGGCCGGGTAAGCTCTTCCAGCAATGAGCCATCCAGTTGTGCATTGGTTCTGAGATCGGGCCGGCCAAGCACTTCGAACCGCTGGCGCTGAATGGCGCGCTCTGACGCGACGCGGGCCGCCACCTCGGCTGAACCTTCAGCTGGCGGGGGCAGTGTCAGATCACCGGCCCGCACCGCCGATAGTTCGATCTGTATATCCATGCGGTCCAGCAACGGACCGGACACGCGCGCCTGATAATCGGCGGCGCAGCGGGGGCCGCGCTTGCAGACATGACCTGGCTCACCGGCCATGCCGCACTTGCACGGGTTCATGGCGGCAACGAGCTGGAAGCGGGCGGGATAGGTGACGTGGTGATTGGCGCGGGCAATGACCGCTTCACCGGTTTCCATGGGTTGGCGCAGGGCTTCGAGTGCGCGGGTCTGGAATTCTGGCAACTCGTCAAGAAACAGGACTCCATTATGGGCCAGCACCATTTCGCCCGGCAGGGCACGATGACCGCCGCCGACGAGCGCTGCCTGAGACGCTGAGTGATGCGGTGCCCGGTAAGGCCGGGTGGCGCTAAGGCCCTTGTCGCGCAGTTCTCCGGCAACAGACGCGATGGTCGAGACTTCGAGCATTTCTGCAGCGTCCATCGGCGGCAAGATGGACGGCATGCGCGAGGCCAGCATGGATTTGCCTGCACCGGGCGGGCCGACCATCAGCATGTGGTGCCCTCCCGCCGCAGCAACCTCCAGCGCACGCTTGGCGCTCTCCTGACCCTTCACGTCTTTCAGGTCCGGCAGCGGCACGGCCTTTTCGGCGAGCTTTGCAGCAGGCCGCGACAGGACTTGGGTGCCCTTCATGTGATTGAGAATCTGGATCAGCGACTGAACCGGCAGAATGTCCAGATCGTCAGCCGCCCAGGCAGCCTCTGGTCCGCACTCCTGCGGGCAGATCAGGCCGAGGTCACGGGCGTTGGCCGCCATTGCCGCCGGCAGCACGCCGTTCACGGGCTCGACCTTGCCATCGAGCGACAGTTCGCCCAGCACCAGGTAGCGGCTGGTAAAGTCGACCGGCAGCAGACCCATTGCCGTCAGCAGGCCAACCGCGATCGGCAGGTCATAGTGGCTGCCTTCCTTGGGCAGGTCCGCAGGAGCAAGATTGACAGTGATGCGTTTGGCTGGCAGCGCAAGCCCAATGGCGGACAGTGCGGCCCGCACCCGCTCGCGGCTTTCAGCAACCGCCTTGTCGCCCAGGCCCACAATGGAGAATGCCACCACGCCGGATGCCATGTGGACCTGCACATCGACAGGCACTGCCTCCATGCCCCTGAAGGCCACC
>JAWVYF010000089.1:0-10260 GCA_033722845.1 Anderseniella sp.
ATGCCGGTGACGCGATCAGCGACGGCTGCCAGAAAGGTGGCCCTGTCTGGCGCTTCAGCGAGCTTGTGCAGTGTGTGGCGTTCAGCCAATGCCTTCTCGATCGTCGGCATCATGGGCGTTGCCAAAAGAATGTCTGCCATGAAACCGTATCCTCGCTGGTGCGTGATGATTGGGGTGGTGATCCCGGCAGGATTCGAACCTGCGACCCTCAGATTAGGAATCTGATGCTCTATCCTGCTGAGCTACGGGACCCCGTTCAGATGTATCACGCGCTTTCATACGCCAATGTGGCGCTTGGCTCAAATGCTGAAAACAGGGGAGCGGGCATGAAAAGACCCGCCAGGCCGAGGCGGCCGGACGGGTCCTGAACTTGTTCACGGGCAGCTGATGATCAGCGTCCCACAAGGGCCTGCTTATGCGGCTTCTTCAGCTGCGGCAGCCGACGACTTCTCGCCACGGCGCGACGACTTGTCGAGAATTGCCTCGATCTCGGTCACGGCGGCTGCATCGTCCAGCTTCTTGACGCAGGCAATTTCGCGGGCCATGCGGTCGAGTGCCGATTCATACAGCTGGCGCTCGGAATAAGACTGTTCCGGCTGGCGGTCGGAGCGGTACAGGTCGCGCACCACTTCGGCCACGGCAATCAGGTCGCCAGAGTTGATCTTCGCTTCATACTCCTGGGCACGGCGCGACCACATGGTGCGCTTGACGCGGGCCTTGCCGGTCAGCACCTTCATGGCATCGTCGGCCATCGACTTGTCGGACAGCTTGCGCATGCCCACGGTCTCGCACTTGCCGGTCGGCACGCGCAGCCGCATCTTGTCCTTTTCGAAGTCGATCACGTACAGCTCAAGCTTTGCACCGGCGATCTCCTGCTCTTCAAGAGCGACGATCTTGCCAACGCCGTGGGCCGGGTAGACCACGAACTCATTGACCTTGTACTTCAGCTTCTTCGATGTGGTCTTTTTCTTCTCAGCAGCCATGATCTGTCCTCGCACTCGCCTGGTTTGGACGTTTCAGACAAAGCCTTGTCCGCCTGCTCTCCGGTCATGCGACCGGGCCGCAAAAGTCTCCTGCTTCCGATCGTCAGGAAGCTCATGCCGGGTCAAGTGCCCGGCTATGCCAGAGACGGCCAGTTTCGAGTGAGCTTGGGCACAATGTGTTGCATCCGGAGATCAATGCTGGGCCTGGTGGCTGCGATGGCGCTTCTCAGGCAGTGGCAGGATTGCAATATTGTGGCTCAGGGAACTGGTTCAGGCGAAAAAAACTCCGGGCTGCACAGAACCCGGACCCTCAATGCTTTGCTGTCAACGTCGTGTCATCGGAATTATATATAGCACAAGATGTAGCCATCTAAAAGTGCTGCACTGCCACAAATCGTCCGATTTGCGCGCGCTGCGGGCAAAGTATGAAGAAATGGTTAACGCAAACGGCCAGATTGCAGGCTTTTCCGCCCGGTGCCGCTAGGGCAGCTTAGTCGCCTTCGCCGGGTTCTTCGGAGAAGTATTTCTCAAGCTTGCCCTCTTCGCCGTCATATTTCTCTGCATCCGGCTCGGAATCGCGCTTCTGGGTCACGTTGGGCCAGATGTCGGCAAACTTGGTGTTCAGCTCAAGCCACTTTTCGAGGCCGGGTTCGGTGTCCGGCTTGATCGCCTCTGCCGGGCATTCGGGTTCGCAGACGCCGCAGTCAATGCATTCATCCGGATGGATGACCAGCATGTTCTCGCCTTCGTAGAAGCAGTCCACGGGGCAGACTTCCACGCAGTCCATGTATTTGCACTTGATGCAGTTCTCAACGACGATATAGGTCATTGTCAGTCTCTCGAACGGTGTTGTCTTAAGCGTTTGCGGCCAATTCGGCCCCTGTTTCATTCAGGCGCCGGAGGGGTCACTCGCATGTTCCGGCGGATGCGTCAAGCAGGCACGTCGTCCGGTTGTGCAGGACTGGCCATTAGCGGTTCCTTGAGATCGATATAGAGGGTGCGGGCTTCTGGTGCCGGTCCTCGCCGGTGGCCCAGCCCGGCGACCTGCACAACCCGTATGCGATCATGAACCAGCATGGAAATCACATCACCGGCGCTGACCGTTTGCGATGCTTTGCTCAGGCGGGTGCGATTGACGCGGACGTGACCGTCCGCCACCAGCCGTTGTGCAAGTGAGCGTGTCTTTACCAGCCGGGCAAACCACAGCCACTTGTCAATGCGCTGAGTGGTGTTTGCGGGGTTGGTATCGCTCATTCAATCACTTCCGGCCAAGGTCCTGTTTCAACTGGCCCAGCACCGCAAACGGGCTGTTGGGATCAGCCTCGCGCTCCTTGCGGGGTTTGGCAGGGCGCGAGCCGTTTGACCGGCGTGGCTTGTTGCCGGCATTGGCATCGCGCGGCTTGCCCTTGCCGCCGGGCTTGCCGCCTCTGGCCTGGCGATGAGCCTGCTTCTGGTGTCTGAACGGACCGGTGTCCTTTGGCCACCAGACCTCGATGAACTGCGGTTCGGCTTCTTGTGCAAGCCCGGGCTCGCTTGCAGATGCCGGTTGTTCTGCGGGTTCGGCTGCTTCGGCTTCAGATTCGGCTTCGGCGGTGGGCGTTTCGGAAGCGGGGGCTTCTGCCTCAGCCGCTTCGGCAGCGGGGTCTTGGGGGTTGTCTTCGGTTGCCCCGGCAGCGGGTTCGGCCGCTTCAACCTTGCGGCGCTGCGCCGAGAAGCCAAGTGACTTGAGGATCGACGAGAACTCTTCGCCGGAACAGCCCACCAGGGACATCATGTCCGGCACCACGGTAAACCCGCCGCCATCAACAGAGCCCTCAGGGCGTTCTTCGCCTTCGCGCTGTGGGCGCCAGAACACCCGCGTGCGGATCATGTCGGCAAGCCGTTCGAGCATGTCGACACGCACGGCCCGTTCGCCACAATGGCGGAACCCGACAATCTGGTAGAAACCGCGCGGTGTTTCGCGATTGAAGGGAACCGACGTAAGCCCCTGCTGAGGTACATATTGGGGCAGGCTTGCTGCGTCGAGACCGCGTTTTTCGGCATCATGCAGTGCCCACAGCAATAACCTGAGTGCAGTGGGGGCGGGCTTCAGCAGGGCAGGCATGAATATGTGGAAGGCGCCGAAGCGGACACCATGCTTGCGCAAGGTGGCGCGGCTGTCCTGGTCAAGCTCCTTGACCTGGTCGGCCACCTGTTCACGCGGCAAAACACCTGCTGACTCGACAAGCTGAAAGGCAACCCCGCGCGCAAGCCCGGTGATGGTTTCATCGTCGGTGAGGTTGACGAGTGGCTCGAGCAGACCGGAGATGTGGCGCGAGACGAATTTGGACAGCCGCAGCTGGACGGCCTCACGGTCTGGGCCGGAAACCTGTTCATCGGCCAGCAGCTCTACGCGCGGTTTGAGCAGGTTGTCGCTGCCGGACAGCTTGCCGACCGGGTGCGACAGCCAGATGATTTCACCGGCCTCATTGAGGGTCAGGTCGGGATCGGGCGCTGCAATCAGTGATTGGGCGCGGGCGGTCAGGGCATCGGCGACAGCCTTCTGTGCGGCGTTGACCAGTACGCGCGAATGCTCGCCCTTGCCGGTATCAGCCACGAACCGCAAGCCTTCGATGTGGCCTGCCACTTCGTCTTCCACCAATACAGCGCCGTCCTGATCTACACTCGACATCAATTCTTCCCTTTCGCGCAGCCGCTTCATCAGGACGCTGGTGCGCCGGTCGATAAAACGTTGCGTGAGCCTTTCATGCAATGCATCCGACAACTTGTCTTCCAGCTGCCTGGTGCGTTCCTGCCAGTGACCTGCATCGCCCAGCCAGCCGGGCCGGTTTGCCACAAAGGTCCAGGTGCGCACATGAGCGATCCGGTTCGACAATGTGTCTATATCGCCATTTGTGTTGTCGCAATAACTCAACTGGCGCGCAAACCAATCCCGGTCAATGCGCCCTGCGTCCACCAGAAACCTGAAAATGCTGGCAACAAGATGAGCATGTTCGGCACCGGTGATGTTGCGATAGTCGGGCAACTGGCAGGTCTGCCACAGAAGTTCGACCCGGTCTGCGGACGCGCTGCGGGCCTCGATTTCCCTGTCGCGAGACAAAAGTGACAGCGTGTCGATGTCGGCACCGGCGCGTGCACGGGTCAGACCCTCACGGTTTGGAAGTGCGTTAAGCGAGGCAAGCAGCCGGTCGATCGACTGGAAGTTCAGGTTGCGGTTGCGCCATTGCAGCACTTTAAGCGGCGCAAACCGGTGGTCTTCCAGCATTTCGATGGTTTCGGCGTCGATCTCTCCGGCATCGCCTGTGAGGCCAAAGGTACCATCGTTCATGTAACGGCCGGCGCGGCCGGCAATCTGGCCCATCTCGGCCGGCGTCAGGTTGCGGAACTGGAAACCGTCGAACTTGCGGGTCGCGGCAAAGGCAACATGGTCAATGTCCATGTTGAGCCCCATGCCAATGGCATCGGTGGCGACGATATGATCGACGTCGCCGGACTGGTACAACTCGACCTGGGCATTGCGGGTGCGCGGGCTCAGCGCACCCATGACCACCGCAGCCCCGCCACGCTGCCGGCGGATCAGCTCGGCGACGGCGTAGACCATATCTGCCGAGAACGCGACGATTGCCGTGCGCTTGGGCAGGCGGGTGATCTTCCTGGTCCCGGCATAGGTGAGTTTGGAAAAGCGTGGCCGGGCTACGAAGTTGACGCCTTTGACCAGCTTTTCGATCAGCGGCCGGATCGTGTCTGCACCAAGGAACAGGGTTTCGTTGAGGCCGCGGGCATGCAGCAGCCGGTCGGTGAACACGTGGCCACGATCAAGGTCTGCGCAAAGCTGGATCTCGTCGATCGCCAGAAACGAGACCGGAATATCCATCGGCATGGCTTCGACGGTGCATACCCAGTAGCGCGGGCTGGGCGGTATGATTTTTTCCTCGCCGGTAACCAGCGCCACTGACAATTCGCCTGACCGCGCAGCAATGCGGTCATAGACCTCGCGCGCCAGCAGCCGCAGTGGCAGGCCGATCATGCCGGAGGGGTGCGCCAGCATGCGTTCGATGGCGTGATGGGTCTTGCCGGTATTGGTGGGACCAAGAATGGCGGTGACTGAACGTTGTGCGGTCATGCCCTTCCTGCCGGCCCTAGGAGAAGCCGGCCGGGCAAGCAGATTCAAACGCGAACAAGCCGTGTCCGAATCATGAATCCGGCCGGATTCATGTTGTGTTCACCGCTATATCTAGTATGCGGACACGCGCGTTGCCACCATCAACGCGCAACAATCAGCAACTATCTCTTTGCCATCGACTGGGCGTTGAGCGGTTTGCCGTTGAGCGTTGCGCGGTTGGCATAGGCCACAAAGTCCTTACCCTTGATCTTGCCGGTCACGCCCACCAGCACGTGGATCGGGCGGTCAAGTGATCCGGACTGGATCGGTGCAAACCACACATTGAAGACGGGCGGCTTTTTGCGATACCTGGCCTCGGTTTTCGGCGACAGGCCGGCCAGCGTCGAATAGACCATCTGGCAGGCCACGGCCGGCCCGCGGTATACGCCGCCATCCTTCTTGTGGAAGGTGTCGTCTTTCAGCTTCTTGAGACTGAGTTGAAAGACTTCCTTGCCATTGTAGATGCGATGACTGCCCTTGCACGGATTGGCAGAGGTGGCTAGCGACAAATTCACGATTGACGCAAGCGTGTCGCGCACGCCCTTGCTGGCTGCGGCCTCGAGCTTGGCGGCTGTTTCGCCGTTTACGCCGGGCTTGCGATCGGAACTGGCTGGCTTCAGCCCCTTGAAGCGAACGGCATAGGCGCCATTCTTGCCGTTTTCCTTCACTCCCATCGAGAAGCTGTCGGGGACTGCGCCATCGCTGGTGATGCGGCCAGCCGACTGCATGTCCATCTTGAGGTCGACAACCAGTGATGCAAGCCCCTTGGGCCGCAGCCTGGCGCGTGCCTTGTAGCTGTTGGGTGCAAGGTCTGCGTCGTAGTTGAGCGCAAAGGCCCGCATACCGCGCGTGTAGAGATCGTACTGGACGCTCAGCTTGTCGGCTGCCACTGCACTGCTGGCCACCGGTACCATCAAGCCAAGGGCCACTCCAGCGGACAGCACAGACGCGCTGAGAAGGGAAGAAATCGCCGTCTTCTTCATTGGTATGTGAAGCTCCTGAAAAACCGTGTTTGGGTGTTGTTCGTTCGACATAGAGAGTTGCAACTGAACCGGACATGAACACCATTAACAACCAGGTGTTCGACCTAATGGCAGTTTGTGCCCGTAATGTGGTTGCGCTCCGCAACCTCACGTGGAGTTGATGATTGGTGTAGAACAGTCGTTGGCAGTGCTGATCTGACGCACTGCCGGGCTTGACGTTCCGGGCTACCTCCCATATAGACACGCCGACGAATTTGATCCGGCGCTTCTGGGCCGGACTTTTTTCTGTTTGAGGCTGGCAACAGGCCATCCCGGCAGATCAATCTGATGAACTGGAGTTAGATGTCATGGCCCGCCGTTGTGAACTGTCCGGCAAGGGTGTGCTGACCGGCAATAATGTCAGCCACGCCAACAACAAGTCCCGCCGCCGCTATCTGCCGAACCTGTGCCAGGTTCACCTGATGAGCGATGCGCTTGGTCAGAACTTTGCGCTCAAGGTGTCGGCTGCCGCACTGCGGTCGGTTGAGCACCGTGGCGGTCTCGATGCCTACCTGATGAAGGCACGCGACACCGAGCTGTCGGCCAACGCGTTGCGCATCAAGCGCCAGGTGGCCAAGAAGCTGGCAGCGGCTGCTGCCTGAGGCCAAGCGCCTGAGACATGATTTTTCACGGCCGCTCCTGACGGGGCGGCCGTTTTCGTTGATACTTCATCGCCATGACCGAAGACCCCGACAAGCAGCGCAACCGGAAAACTCCGCAGCGGACCAGCCATGACGGAACGCCACGCGTGCATGGTTCGGCTGTGGTGCTGGAAAGTACCTTGGGGCGATACTGCGAGGTCAAGGAGCGGGTATTGATCCGGTCCAGTACCTTGGGTGACTACTCTTACGTCGAGCGCCATAGCGAGCTGATTTATACGGACGTTGGAAAGTTCTGTGCCATTGCTGCCGATGTCCGGCTTAATGCACTCAACCACCCCATGGAACGGGTCAGCCAGCACAAGTTCACCTATAGACCGAACGAGTATTTCACGGGCAAGAAACTCGACAAGGCATTCCGGGAAAGCCGTCTGACGCAGGGCCGCGTTGAGCTGGGCCACGACGTATGGGTGGGCCACGGCGCAATCGTATTGCCGGGCGTGACGATTGGCACCGGTGCGGTCATTGCGGCCGGTGCGGTGGTAACCCGGAACGTAGAGCCTTATGCCATTGTTGCCGGCACGCCTGCACGGTTCATGCGCTGGCGGTTCGAGCCAGACACGGCGGCGCGGCTAATGAAACTTGCCTGGTGGGACTGGAGCCACGAAGAACTGGCCGAGGCGGTCGACGACATGCAGACGCTGACAGCCGAACAGTTCTGTGACAAGCATGATGGCGGGATCGAGGTGTGAGACCTGAGCCTAGTTCTCACCCAGCCGGAACTGGAACATCACCGTCGACTGGATCGACCGGTTGAAGTTGTCATCGGAGATGACTGTAATCACCGTGCCGCGTTCATCGCGGTGCGCGGCTATACCTTCCATGTTGTCGAACGTGTAGGCTGGCAGCTTGCCGTCGAACACCAAAGTGCCGCTGCCTGCGGCCCGGTTCTGAAGGTCTGCCACCTTGAAGCGGCGCATGGCCATGCCCACCCCAAATGGCGGGTTGAAGCTGCGCTCTATGGTGATGATCTCGTTGCTGCCAGGTAGAATGGCCAAGCCGGTAATGCGGTAATCACCACGCCGAGTGATATGGAATTCGTGTGTTTTGCCCGTCTTCCACAACCAGCCGCGAAGTGCGCCGTCGGGTGTTTCATTGCGCTCCGAGATACCGATCAGCCAACCTTTGAGAGGACCGTCCAGAAACCGTCCAAGGGCTTCCAGTTCGCCGTTTGACTTGCCTTCGCTGGCGGCCTTTGGCAGGCGCACGCGCTCGGCAGCTGCCGCCAGCCCGCGCTTGCCGCCAAGGTTGAAGAGTTCTACCCGCTCACGCCGTTCAAACCCGACGATCACCTTGCCCTTGATGCCCTTGGACGTCCACGCAGCGACCGCTTCGGCATCAGAGCGGGACTTGCGCTCGTCGACATTACCTTGGCCATTGCGCAAGGGGGCCAGCCGGGTGTTGGTTACGCCTGCCAACCGGCCATCTCGATAGACGAAGTCACCAGCCAGCCAGTGACCGCGGTCGCTGACAGAGAGAAATGATTTGCCGTCTGGTGAGACATCAAGGCCTGAAAAGCCGCCGAAGTCACCATTGTCAGCTTCCAGCGTGAGTCCGCCCAGAAAGCTCAAGCCCGATGGCAGCGTGGCGCTGCCAAAGCGGGTGAAGTTGCGGCTGGACGTGGTGACGTCGAGTGAATCATCAGCGTGAATGGGCTCGGGAAGCAGGCTGCTGCAAAGCAACAGCGCAGCAAGCCGGAGCAGGACGCGGGGCATACCGTGTGTCAGCCTGCCCGGCGGGCGCTGCCGCGCCGCGCTGGCGAAACCGGCATGTTCTGCCGTTCCTCGAACAGTTCAGCCAGCTTTTCGGTCATCGCGCCGCCAAGCTCTTCGGCATCGACAATGGTCACCGCGCGCTTGTAGTAGCGGGTGACGTCATGGCCGATGCCAATGGCAATCAGCTCAACAGGAGAGCGGTTTTCGATGTCGGCGATCACCTGGCGCAGGTGCTTTTCAAGGTAGTTGCCCGAGTTGACCGACAGGGTCGAGTCATCCACTGGCGCACCGTCGGAAATCACCATCAGGATGCGGCGCTGTTCGGATCTGCCCAGCAGCCTGTTGTGCGCCCAGATCAGTGCTTCGCCGTCGATGTTTTCCTTCAGCAGGCCTTCGCGCATCATCAGGCCAAGGTTGCGCCGTGCCCGGCGCCAGGGCTGGTCTGCCGACTTGTATATGATGTGGCGCAGGTCATTGAGACGGCCGGGAGCAGGAGGTTTGCCGTCGGCCAACCACTTCTCACGCGACTGCCCGCCCTTCCAGGCGCGGGTCGTGAAGCCGAGGATCTCGACCTTTACACCGCACCGCTCAAGTGTGCGGGCGAGAATGTCCGCGCAGGTGGCGGCCACGGTGATGGGCCGGCCACGCATTGAGCCCGAATTGTCGAGAAGCAGCGTCACAACCGTGTCGCGGAACTCGGTGTCCTGTTCCACCTTGAACGACAGCGCATGCATCGGGTCAATGACCACGCGATAAAGCCGGGCAGCATCGAGCAGGCCCTCCTCGAGGTCGAAGTCCCAGGACCGGTTCTGCTGCGCCATCAGGCGGCGCTGCAACCGGTTGGCCAGTCGTGCGACCACGCCTTGCAGGCTGGACAGCTGCTTGTCGAGGTAGTTGCGCAGGCGGGTCAGCTCCTCCGCGTCGCACAGCTCATCGGCCTCGACCGTTTCATCGTATTCGTTGGTGTAGACCTTGTAGAACTTGTCGTTGGACATGGAGGCAAATGGCAGCTCGGGACGCCAGGGCTGATCGCCCTGGGGCTCCTCCTCACCTTGCATGTCTTCCATGTCGTCTTCGGAACCGTCCATCTCCATGGCGTCTTCCATGGTCTGGTCGTCGTCGGCCTCGCCTTGTTCCATGTCCTCGGTGGCAGAGGTCTCGGTATCTTCCTGGCCGGTTTCCTGCTGTTCCTGCTCGCCTTCCGACTCATCATCGGAATCGGCGTCATCTTCGTCCGACTCGTCAGGATCGTCGCCAAGTTCATCGGACATGTCGAGGTCGGCGAGAATGTCGCGGCTGAGCTTTGAAAACGCTGACTGGTCGTGGATAACGTCGTCGAGCCCGTCTAGAGCCTTTCCGGCTTTTTCCTCAATCCATGGCCGCCACAGATCAACCAGCTTTTGTGCCGATTCAGGTGGCTGCTGCCCGGTCAGACGTTCGCGCACCATCAGCGCCAGGGCGTCTTCCAGCGGGGCGTCTTCGCGTTTCTGCAGCGGGCCGGTGATCTTGTCGGCAAACCGCGTCTGGAGCATTGCATCGAGATTGTCCGCCATGCCGGGCATGGCGCGTGCGCCGAGCGATTCCACGCGAGCCTGCTCAACCGCTTCATAGACTGAACGGGCTTGCTGGCCTGCCGGCAGGTAGCGGGCATGCACCTGCTTGTTGTGGTTGGCCAACCGCATCGCCATGGCATCGGACATGCCGCGTGTAACACGCACG
>JAWVYF010000090.1:0-10127 GCA_033722845.1 Anderseniella sp.
ACGCACTGGCCGCCGGCTACACCGAAATCGCCTTTTCCGCCTTCTTCCTCAGCTATGCCAAGGACCTGGCCACCGGCCGTGTCATCTTGCACAAGATTGACCGTGACCATTTCCAGAAGCCGCGTGAGATCGACCTGCTGGCGCTGCTGCAGGGGGTGGGGTCGGCGCGCAACCCGTCGCGGTACCTCGACACTGTCGAACCGCAGAATGCACACTACCGCGCCCTCAAGTCATTGTTGCGCAGCTACCGCGAGATCGAGGCCAATGGCGGCTGGGGGACCGTCGATCGCGGGGAGGTGCTGAAACCGGGCATGGTGGACGCCCGCGTGCCGCAATTGCGGGCACGACTGGAAAAGTCGCGAGACATCTCGCCCCGCTCGCCGGCCGATCCCAATCTCTATTCCGACGACCTGGTGCTGGCCTTCGAGCAGTTCCAGAAGCGCAACGGCCTCACGCCCGATGGCGTGATCGGCCCCAACTCGCTGTCCATGCTCAACGTGAGCGCTGAAGAGCGCGTCCGCCAGATCATCGTCAACATGGAGCGCTGGCGTCACATGCCACGCGACATGGGAGACCGCCACCTGATGGTCAACATCGCCGCCTTTGAGCTGTACCGCTATGAAGACGGCCAGTTGATGGAGGCCCGCCCGGTCATGGTTGGCAAGGACCGCCACCAGACCCCGATCTTCTCCGACGAGCTTGAGTATGTGGACATAAACCCGACCTGGACGGTGCCGTACTCCATTGCCACCAGGGAAATGCTGCCCAAGCTGCAGGCCAACCCGACCTACCTCGGGTCGGAGTTCCAGCTGCTCGCAGGCGGCAAGGAAATCCCGTTCTCATCGGTCAACTTCAACAACTATTCCCGTGGCAACTTCCCGTTCACGATCCGCCAGAAGCCGGGCCCTAAGAACGCGCTTGGCATCATCAAGTTCATGCTGCCAAACCGCCATGCCATCTACCTGCACGACACACCGTCCAGGGCCTTGTTCGCCAAGACCCAGCGTGCCTTCTCGCACGGCTGCATCCGCGTCTACAAACCGCTGGAGTTCGGTGAAACGATCCTGCGCGACGTGCCCGGCTGGGACCTGAACAAGCTGCAGCAGGTGGTGGAAACCCGCAAGACGACCCGTGTCCGGTTGCCGAAGAAGATCCCGGTTCACATCGTCTACGCAACCGCCTGGCGCGGCGAGGGCGGGTCGGTTGAGTTCCGCCAGGACATCTACGGGCGCGACAAGAAGCTCTATAATGCAATTTTCGGCAAGGAAACCGCCTGAGCCACACCCCGTGGTGTTGGTTTCAGCCATGCGGCTTCCTACATGAGGCAGATGAACAGACGCAGTTTCATCCAGTCCCTTGCCGCCCTGGTATCCTTGCCGGCCAACCCGTTGCTGTCACTCAAGCCCGCCGGCGCGGCGGTCTCCGCAGCCGCAGCGGTGCCAGCTGAGGCAAGGTCCTGGGCCATCTACATGCACAACCTGCATGGCGAATGCCCGCCACTGGCGTTGAAGTCCCTGCTCAACATTTCTGAAGTCGATGCGCGGCGATATGTGAGCCACCTGATTGCGGATGGTGTGCTCAAGCCAAACCCGATGTTGCAGAAATCGGTACGCAGGCTGCTGAACACCGGTGAGGACAGCCTTCGCGATCGGGTTGAGCAGCGTCTTGACACGGAAGCACGCCAAACAGCGACACCAGATCAAGCAGCCGAACCCGCTGAACTGGCTGAGCGGATTGATGAGACCGAAGCATCGCAAGACCTCGGTAGCGATGCGTCTCCGGTTGCAGTTTCCGGCAACGGGCAGCCCGAAGCGGCGGTTGAACCCGGCGCTGACGGCTACCACGATACCGGCCTGGAAGATGCATCTGCCCACCGCACGGATACCGGCTGACCGCGCTCTGTCCCCCCCTGTCATGACAGCAAACACGCCCCGGACCCGAAGGCCTGGAGCGTGCAGCTATCCCCCGGCAAGGCAGCGCAGGCCTAGTCGGTCTGCACGGTGGCAAAGTCTGATGGTGTGGCCAGCAATTGGCTGAACGGATCTGCACTTGCGTTGGCCGTTGCAGCCTGTGCAGGTGCTGGCAGCGCCTGAACCGGTTCAACAGGCCGCAATGGATGCACAGGTTGTTGGGCAGCAACAGATGCTTCGGCACCAGGCAGACGTTCGTAAATCAGCTTGCGGCCGGTTTGGGCTTTGCCTGGCGCAGGCGTTGTGGAACCGGTGGTCAGGCTCTCGCTGCCGCCACTTGCATTGGCCTGCACGCCGTTTGCCTGATCGAGTGCAGCCGTGCCCGTGTCAGCAAGCCGGGTCCAGATGTCCTGCACCGATGCGCTGGCAAGCGTGACCTGCCGCTCGATATGATACTTCATGTCCTGGCCGTACAGACCGAGCGAAACACCCGCCGCCACCAGGCAGACGCTGGCCAGGCTGAACACCGTGGCCTTGGTGGCCATGCTCGTTGGCTTGTGGGTGCCGGCGGGACGGCGCATCCGCTTTGCCCGAATAGCGGCAACAGAAAAATCCACGTTATCGGAATACCTGCCATAGCCGGCATCGCTGCGCGCGTCATACCACTCATCAGGTGCCGGGGCAGGCGGGCGTGAGCTGCCAAACGGTGCACCAGCGCGGGCTTCATCGTCGAACGTGCGATCATCCAGCTGGCGCGCAAACAGCCTTGGCGTGCTGTTGGCGGCTGCTGTACCGATTGCCGTTTCGAGCGCGAGTTCCGGCCTGCTGGCAACGCCGATGCGCCGGATCACAGGGCCATCATCATCTTCTTCATCATGCGCATCGCGAACTGCCGCATCGCATCTGGCCAGTGGTGTGTCACGGTCGAAAGAGGTGCGTCCCGGATAGCGGGTTTCGAAGCTGAACGAGAAGTTGTCTGGCTCCACTGACGCTTGCTTTGCCGCCGTGGCAGCTTTCTTCGCCGGTGTTTTCTTGCCGCCGGCGTCTTGCGTGTCGGGGCCGATCTGGGGGCTTTCGGCGCTGTCGGTCATGGGCGAGGGGTCCCTGCGATATGGTGCCGTCCCTCAAGTTTCGCAGTCTTGGCGTCGATCTCGACCTCAATGTGATCCCGTTTGGGCAATTTTCGGGCGAATTCGTTAACCCGGTGGCGTCACTCACAAACCACACTGGTTGCTGCAATGCACAAAACTGGTGCTTGCGCCGGGCCCTCTATCGCTGCACTAAGGACAGCAACATGACCGGCTGACCGGCAGGAGTCTTCAGGTTTGCACAAGATCGTTGAACCATTCACCACCCGTGCTGCGGCGCGAAAATCGACCATCGTGTTTCCCGAAGGCGAGGATCCGCGCATTCTTGAAGCCGCTGCCCGGCTACGGGACGGCCGCTTGGCCAGTGCCATATTGCTCGGCAACGAAGATCGTGTATCAGCCGCCGCAGCAGAGGTTGGAGTCACCCTCGAAAACGTCACTGTCATCAACCCCGAGACGTCCGGTCTGCGCGAGCAGGTACGTCAGGCAGTGCTGTCGAGGAAACCCAACCTCGACACAGAGCGCCTTGAGGCAATGGCCGGTGATCCGCTGGTGTTCGGCGGTGTGCTTGTTGCCATTGGACAGGCCGACGCCATGATTGCCGGCGCGGTTGCCGAGACCGGCCGCGTCATCTCTGCCAGCCTGCGCACCATTGGCCTGGTCGAGGGCATGAACCGTCTGTCCAGCTACTTTCTCATGTCGGTGCCGAACCATCGCGGGCAGGGCCGCAAGGATTTCCTGTTTGCCGATTGTGCCGTCAACATCGACCCGGACGCTGATGAATTGGCCGAAATCGCCATCGCCACCATGGCCACCGCCGGCAAGCTGCTCGATGAACCGGCAAAGGGCGCGCTGTTGTCCTTCTCCACCAAGGGCAGCGCATCACACGCCAACGTCACCAAGGTCACAGACGCCCTGTCGGTCATTCGCAAGGTAGCGCCCGGTCTGGCCATTGAAGGGGAATTGCAGGTCGATGCCGCGCTTGTCCCGGCGGTCGCCGAGCGCAAGGTCAAGGGTGGTGCAGGCGTGGCAGGCGATGCGAACGTGCTGATCTTCCCCGACCTGAATTCGGGCAATATTGGCTACAAGCTGGTGCAGTACATGGCCAACGCCGACGCCATCGGCCCGTTCTTCCAGGGCTTCGACAAGCCGGTCTGCGACCTGTCCCGCGGCTGTTCGGTGGATGATGTGGTCTCTGCTGCCGTCATCCTGCTGGCCACGGCGGATTGAGCCCTGCCGCAAACTGCTGTATCGCCAAGCCAATCGGCTTGGCCGATGCTGAGCCACCTCCCTTTCGGACAAGTGCGGACACAAGACCAACATGATCGAAACCATCGCTGCTGCACTTGAACAGCGCGGCTATACTGACCTTACGCCCGTTCAGGTGGAGGTCACCCGGCCCGAGTATGACGGGGCCGACCTGCTGGTTTCAGCGCAGACAGGCTCTGGCAAGACGATAGGCTTTGGCCTTGCCCTTGCACCCACCCTGCTGGGCGAAGACAGCCGCTTTGGTCCCCCGGCCGAACCGCTGGCGCTGATCATTGCACCGACCCGCGAACTGGCCATGCAGGTCAAGCGCGAGCTGGCATGGCTCTATGACAAGTCGGGTGCGGTGGTGGCGTCGTGCGTTGGTGGCATGGACATGCGCTCCGAGCGCAATGCACTTGAACGGGGCGCTCACATCGTGGTGGCGACGCCGGGCAGGCTGTGTGACCACATCAAGCGCGGCTCGTTTGCAACCGGTAGCTTGCGCGCCATCGTGCTGGACGAAGCCGACGAGATGCTGGACCTCGGCTTCAGGGAAGATCTGGAGTTCATCCTCGGCGAAGCGCCGGGGGACCGGCGCACGCTGATGTTCTCCGCCACCGTGCCGCGCACCATCGCCAGCCTGGCAAAGCAGTATCAACGCAATGCCATTCGCATCACCACCGCCACCGGGCAGACCCAGCACGCCGACATCGAGTACCGCGCGCTCAACGTCAATCCGCATGACGTTGAGAACGCCGTCATCAACGTGCTGCGGTTCTACGAGGCCGGCAACGCGCTGGTGTTCTGCAATACGCGTGAGGCGGTAAACCGGCTGACCACGCGGTTTTCCAATCGCGGCTTCGCGGTGGTGGCGCTGTCCGGTGAGCTGAGCCAGAACGAGCGCAGCCATGCGCTGCAGGCCATGCGCGACGGGCGTGCGCGGGTGTGCGTGGCAACCGATGTCGCGGCACGCGGCATCGACCTGCCGGGATTGGGCCTGGTCATTCATGCCGACCTGCCGTCGAATGCCGAGACGCTGCTGCACCGCTCGGGCCGCACCGGCAGGGCTGGCCGCAAGGGGGTGAGCGCACTCATTGTGCCGGGCCGGGCGCGGCGCAAGGCCGAGCGGCTGTTGCAGGCGGCAAAGGTCGAGGCCGAGTGGGCCGAGCCGCCGTCGGTTGCCGATGTTCTGGCAAAGGATGAAGAGCGGCTGTTGAGCGATCCTGTCTGGCAGGAGGAACTGACCGACGCCGAGCGTGAGTTTGCCGGCAAGCTCCTGGCCAGCTACAGCCCCGAGCAGATCGCCGCCGGGTACCTGCGGCTGCACAATGCCCGGGTGTCGGCACCGGAAGAGTTGTCCGCGCCAGAGACGATGGCGTCCCCGCGTGAGCGCAACCGGGACCGGGGCAAGAGCCCGCGCGAGCAACAGCCTTTCGGTGAAAGTGTCTGGTTCTCCGTTTCCATTGGCCGGTCCAGAAAGGCCGAGCCACGCTGGCTGCTGCCGATGTTGTGCCGCGCCGGCAATATCACCGCCAAGGTCATCGGTGCCATCCGGGTGCAAGAGACCGTCAGTTTCGTCGAGATTCAGGCGCAAAGCGTTGACGGTTTCGTGGCAGCGGTCGGTCCGCAAATGCAGCTTGAATCCGGCGTCCGGCTGACCCGGCTCGATGGCCCGCCCGACTTGTCCGCAACCAATGTCGAGCCTGAGCCACAGCCCGAGCGGGCGCACCGCAAACCCTCGTCACCTGGCAAGTTCCGGCCAAAGTCCGGGCCAAAGCCAAAGTCGAAGTGGCAGGCCAGAGATGCCTCAGCCGATGGTGATGCAGGTGCCAAGCCAAAGCCAAAGCCGAAGTGGCAGCCGAAGGGCGAGCGCGCAGAGGATCCCAAGCCCAAGCGCAAGCTGAAGAAGAGCGGCAAGCGGCCGGCGAAGTTCAAGGGAAAGCCCGCAAGACCGGGCAAGCCCGGCAAGCCGGGGAAGTCCGGCAAGTTCAAGCCCAGGGACAGCTAGAACAGCGATTTTACAAGCCCCAGCAGCGCCAGGAATGCCAGCAGCGAGATCGCCATGCGGCGGAAGTTCTCCGGCGCCGTCGAGACGAACCGTTTGCCGCCCAGCCACACGCCCAGTCCCAGCAACGGAAGCGCCAGCCCGGCGGCGATGAACGTGTCTGTCGAGATCAGCCCGTTCAGCCCCAGCATCGGCAGCGCCACCAGGTCGATGGCGCACAGGTAGAAGATCATCGTTGCCCGGAACACGGTGGCGGCGATGTTTTGCGCTGCCAGAAACAGCGCGATGGGAAGCCCGCCCACCGCCGCCCCGTTGGCAAGCCCGGACACCATGCCGGCAGCCACCCGGCCACCGTTGCCCACCTGCCGGCGGATCGACCAGCCGGTCAGCAGGGCCGCGCACATCACAAGTACCCACACAGAGATCACCAGCCGCAGCATGTCCACGTCGAGGCTCGCCAGCCCCCACACCGACACAGGCATGGCAATGCACGCACCCGCCAGCATCAACCCCAGCAGCCGTTTGTCCGCATTGGGCCAGGCAGCCGGGGCCTGGCCGATGGTTGCGGCCACTTCCAGCAGCATCACCACGGGCACGAAGTTCAGCGGGTTGGTCACCAGCGCCGACGCCGACACGACCAGCGCCGAGAATCCGAAGCCTGAGTAGCCGCGAATGAACGCCGCCCCCAGAATGCAAAAGGCCAGGAACGCAAGCGCTCCCGGCCCAAGGTTGAATGGCAAGCCAAACGAGAAGATGTGATCCGTTTGGCTCAACGCTCTTGTCACACGGCTCCGGTCTGCGGGCGCAAGTCGTTCGGGTCGATGCCGGCCACCGAGACCGGCTTCTTCATGGCGTCGCGGCGGAACGGCTCGCCCAGTTCCTGGTTGAGCACCACCTCGATGAACGTGGTCTCGCCGCGCTTCATCTGGCCTTCAATGGCGTTTTCAAGTGCTTCGGACAGCTGGTCCATGGTACGCACCTGAACGCCCTTCAGCGCGCAGCCTTCAGCGATCTTGGCATACTCCACGCCAAGGTTCAGCTCGGTGCCGACGAAGTTGTCGTCGAACCACAGCGTCGTGTTGCGCTTTTCCGCACCCCATTGGTAGTTGCGGAAGATCACCATGGTGATCGGCGGCCAGTCATTGCGCCCGATTGCCGTCATCTCGTTCATGGAGATGCCGAACGCGCCATCGCCCGCAAAGCCGACGACCGGTGTATCCGGGCAGGCAATCTTGGCGCCCGCAATGGCCGGCAGGCCATAGCCGCACGGGCCAAACAGGCCGGGGGCCAGGTACTTGCGGCCCTTCTCGAACGTCGGATACGCGTTGCCGATGGCACAGTTGTTGCCGATGTCGGACGAGATGATCGCTTCCTTCGGCAGTACCTTCTGGATCGCACGCCACGCCATGCGCGGGCTCATCCGCTCCGGCTCACGGTCGCGGGCACGCTCGTTCCAGTTGGTGCCCGGATCGTCGTCCTCGTGGTCCATCGAAGACAGCGTCTGCAGCCAGGCCGACTTGGTCTGGTGGATCAGTGCTTCGCGGTCCTTGCGGCCTGCGTCACCTGCCGTTGGCGACAGCTTGGCGAGAATCTGCTCGGCCACCGCCTTGGCGTCGCCCTGAATGCCCACGGTCACCTTCTTGGTCAGGCCGATGCGGTCGGAGTTGATGTCGACCTGGATGATCTTGGCGTCCTTCGGCCAGTAGTCGATGCCGTAGCCCGGCAGCGTCGAGAACGGGTTGAGCCGGGTGCCCAGCGCCAGCACAACGTCTGCCTTGGAGATCAGCTCCATTGCAGCCTTGGAGCCGTTGTAGCCCAGCGGGCCGACGCCCAGCGGGTGCGAACCCGGAAACGCGTCATTGTGCTGATAGCCCGAGCACACCGGTGCCGACAGCCGCTCGGCCAGTTCGCGCGAGGCATCGATTGCTCCGCCGATCACCACACCGGCCCCGTTCAGGATCACCGGGAACTTGGCCTCGGACAGCATCTTGGCAGCCTGCTCGATGGCAGCCTCGCCACCACGCGGACGCTCCAGGCGCACGATCTGCGGCAGCTCGATGTCGATCACCTGCGTCCAGTAATCGCGCGGCACGTTGATCTGCGCCGGCGCGCAGCCGCGCCATGCCTTCTCGATCACGCGATTCAGCACTTCCGCCATGCGCGAGGGGTCGCGCACTTCTTCCTGGTAGCACACCATGTCCTCGAACAGCTTCATCTGCTCGATTTCCTGGAAGCCGCCCTGGCCGATGGTCTTGTTGGCCGCCTGCGGCGTCACCAGCAGCAGCGGCGTATGGTTCCAGTAAGCGGTCTTCACCGGCGTCACGAAGTTGGTGATGCCGGGGCCGTTCTGGGCCACCATCATGCTCATCTTGCCCGACGCGCGGGTAAACCCGTCGGCCATCATGCCGGCGTTGCACTCGTGCGCGCAGTCCCAGAACTTGATGCCGGCCTTCGGGAACAGGTCCGAGATCGGCATCATGGCCGAGCCGATAATGCCGAACGCGTGCTCGATGCCGTGCATCTGCAACACTTTCACAAAGGCTTCTTCAGTCGTCATCTTCATGAGCAGAAATCCTCTTGCTTGCAGCGCGGTTGCCCCGGCGCCGGGTGGCGCACGCAGCACCGCGAAACTGCAGTAAATCAGTACGCCCTGTTTACTGGTTTCATGATGGTGCCAGCCAGAGCCAGTTTCGGTAAAGCACATGGACAGATATGCTTATTGAGAGAAAAAGTCTCATTTTTCAAACTAAAAAACCAGATCGCGCGCCGCAATGCGGAAATCGAAGGCGCCGGCTCAGTGCGCAGGATCAGACCCCTTGATCAGCTTGCCGTCGCGGCCGCGGATCCAGGTGTCGTCGCGAGCGAGGAAATCCTTCAGGCTCTTGCCCGGTTCCTGCGCGAATGGTGCATCAGTAACGCTGAACCGCGAGATCCGGTCCAGCCGGAAGGTGCGGAAGTCCTCGCGCAGTTCGCACCAGCCCGCCATCACCCACACCGGCCCGAAATAGGCCAGCGACAGGGGCCTGACATCCCGCGATGTCTCGTCGCCATGGGCGTCGCGATAGTCGATCGATACCTTGTGCTGGTCGCGCAGCGCATTGCGCAGTTCGGCCAGGTCAAAGCTGATCGGCTCCATGTAGTGCATGGATGGTGCGAGCAGGGCGGTGTTGGTCATGTACTTGCGCAGGGCTTCCGGCACCACCGCCTCCACCTTGGCAATCACGTCGCCGGCTGCCTCGGCCAGCTCCTTGTCCGCCCACGACTGGACGATGCGCGCGCCCAGCACCAGCGCCTCGATCTCGGCTTCCTTGAACATCAGTGGCGGCAGGTCATATCCGGCGCGCAGCACATAGCCGATGCCGGCTTCCCCCTCGATCGGAACGCCGGTCGCCATCAGGTCCGCGATATCGCGATAGATGGTGCGCTCCGACACTTCCAGTTTTTCGGCCAGGTCGCGAGCGCGGGTCAGCTGGCGCTGGCGCATGAACTGGATGATTTCGAACAGGCGGTCAGCGCGGCGCATGGGGTGGCTCCGGATGGATCGGTATCTCTGGCGTATCCTATCCTTCTACTCCTGACATCATGCTGTCAGGAGCCCTGACAGGCAACTGACACTAAGCTGGCAGGAGGCGTGGCGCATGGTGGTTTCATCGACTGCAACCAACCACGAGGAGACCACCCCATGACCACATCAACCAAATGCTTCAGCGCCCCGGCCGCTCCCGGCACGCAGGTACAAGCCAAACCACAGCCC
This sequence comes from Anderseniella sp., assembly GCA_033722845.1. GTDB lineage: Bacteria > Pseudomonadota > Alphaproteobacteria > Rhizobiales > Aestuariivirgaceae > Anderseniella. Next base: position 10,006 of record JAWVYF010000090.1, read on the forward strand.
AACTGGCTGGCACGGCTCAACACCCTGTGGCGCAACCGGCGCGAAACCCGCGCCTTGCTGTACATGAACGATCATCAGCTGGCCGACATCGGCCTGAGCCGGGACGACGTGCGCCATGCGCT
>JAWVYF010000091.1:0-10105 GCA_033722845.1 Anderseniella sp.
GGTAAAGCGCTTGCGCAGTTCCGGGTCCTGGGTGGCAATGCCGACGGGGCAGGTGTTCAGGTGGCACTTGCGCATCATGATGCAGCCCGCTGCAATCAGCGGGGCGGTGGCGAAGCCAAACTCGTCTGCGCCCAGAAGTGCACCCACGACAACGGCGCGGCCAGTGCGAAGCCCGCCGTCAACCTGCACGGCGATGCGGCCACGCAGCTCGTTCAGCACCAGCGTCTGCTGGGTTTCGGCAAGGCCGATTTCCCAAGGGCTGCCGGCGTGCTTGATGGAGGTCAGCGGCGAGGCACCGGTGCCGCCTTCGAACCCGGAGATGGTGACATGGTCGGCACGTGCCTTGGAGACGCCGGCGGCAACTGTACCTACACCCACTTCGGACACCAGCTTCACCGATATGTCGGCCTTTTCGTTGGCGTTCTTCAGATCGTAGATCAGCTGAGCCAGATCCTCGATCGAATAAATGTCGTGGTGGGGCGGCGGCGAAATCAGGCCTACGCCGGGTGTCGAATAACGGACCGCGGCGATGGTCTTGTCGACCTTGTGGCCGGGCAGCTGGCCGCCCTCGCCGGGCTTTGCACCCTGCGCCATCTTGATCTGGATCATGTCGGAGTTGACCAGGTATTCGGTGGTCACGCCAAAGCGGCCGGAGGCAACCTGCTTGATGGCAGAGCGCATGGACTCGCCGTTGGGCAGGGGCTTGAACCGGTCCGGCTCTTCACCGCCTTCGCCGGTGTTTGACTTGCCGCCGATCTTGTTCATGGCGATTGCCAGCGTGGTGTGTGCCTCGCGGCTGATCGAGCCGAACGACATGGCGCCCGTTGCAAACCGCCTGACGATTTCAGATGCCGGTTCCACCTCGTCCAGTGGCACTGGCGTGCGGCCCATTTCCTCGGCGGAGCGCAGGCGGAACAGCCCGCGCAGCGTCATCAGCTGTTCGTCCTGTTCGTTCACCTGGCGGGCAAACTCGCGATACTTTTCCGGAATGTTGCCGCGCACCGCGTGCTGCAGGTCGGCCACAACCGGCGGGCGCCAGACATGGCTTTCGCCACGAAAGCGGAACGCATACTCACCGCCCACGTCCAGCGCGTTGCGGTAGACCGGTGCATCTGAGAAGGCGAGCTGGTGACGGGCCACCGTTTCGGTGGCGATTTCGGCCAGGCCAACGCCTTCGACCTGCGTCGCGGTGCCGGTAAAGTAGCGGTCAACGAACGACTGGCGCAGGCCAACCGCGTCGAAAATCTGCGCGCCGCAATAGGACTGGTAGGTGGAGATGCCCATCTTCGACATCACCTTGAGCAGGCCCTTGTCGACGGCCTTGATGTAGCGCTTGACGGCTTCATCGCGGCTGACTTCCTCGGCCAGCTTCGGCAGCATGTCGTCAATGGTGTCGAACGCGAGGTAAGGGTTGATAGCTTCTGCACCGTAGCCTGCCAGGGTGGCAAACTGGTGCACTTCGCGCGCTTCGCCGGTTTCGACCACAAGGCCAACAGAGGTGCGAAGGCCCTTGCGGATCAGGTGGTGGTGCACTGCAGAACAGGCCAGCAGTGACGGGATCGGAATGCGATCCGCCGACACTGCACGGTCAGACAGGATGATGATGTTGTGACCTTCATGCACCGAGCTCTCAGCGCGCGCACACAGGTGTTCCAGCGCCTTTTCCATGCCCAGCGCACCGTCAGCCGCCGGCCAGGTGATGTCCAGCGTCATGGTCAGGAAGTCATTGTCCTTGATGTCGCCGATGGCGCGGATCTTCTCCAGATCATCGTTGGTCAGAATGGGTTGCGGTACTTCAAGCCGCTTCTGGCGTGACGTCCCGGCGAGGTCGAGCAGGTTGGGGCGCGGGCCGATGAACGACACCAGCGACATGACCAGTTCTTCGCGGATCGGGTCGATCGGCGGGTTTGTCACCTGTGCAAACAGCTGCTTGAAATAGGTGTGCAGCAGCTTGGGCTGCGACGACAGTGCCGACACAGGCGTATCAGTGCCCATCGAACCGATGGCTTCCTGACCGGTTTGGGCCATGGGAGCCAGCAGGAACTTCAGGTCTTCCTGGGTGTAGCCGAAGGCCTGCTGCCGGTCGAGCAGCGCAACGTTGGTCTTGGGTGCGGCCGGCTTTGCGTCCGGCATATCCTTGAGCAGCACCTGGGTGCGGTCCAGCCACTCGCGGTACGGATACTTGGTGGCCAGCTCTTCCTTGAGGTCTTCGTCCGACACGATACGGTGTTCTTCAAGGTCGATGAGCAGCATCTTGCCGGGCTGCAAACGCCACTTGCGGGTAATGCTCTTTTCTTCGAACTCCAAAACACCCATTTCGGAGGCGAGCATGACAAAGCCATCGTCGGTGACCAGATAGCGGGCAGGGCGCAAGCCGTTGCGGTCCAGCGTGGCACCGATCTGGCGGCCGTTGGTGAAGGCAATGGCGGCGGGGCCGTCCCACGGCTCCATCAGGGCTGCATGGTATTCGTAGAAAGCACGCCGGTTCTCATCCATCAGCGGGTTACCGGCCCAGGCTTCCGGAATCATCATCATCATGGCGTGCGGCAGCGGGTATCCTGCGAACTGCAGCAGTTCCAGCGCGTTGTCGAAACACGCCGAGTCCGACTGGCCTTCGTAGGAAATCGGCCACAGCTTCTCCATGTCTGCCCCGAACAGGTCAGAGCTCATGGTGGCATAGCGTGCCGCCATCCAGTTGTAGTTGCCGCGCAGCGTGTTGATCTCGCCGTTGTGGCAGATCATGCGGTACGGGTGGGCGAGCGGCCAGGACGGGAAGGTGTTGGTCGAGAACCGCTGGTGCACAAGTGCCAGCGCAGACGTCATCTTCTCGTTCTTCAGGTCGGTATAGTAATCGCCCAGGTTCATGCCAAGCACCAGGCCCTTGTAGACGATGGTGTCCGGGGACATGGATACGATGTAGTACCCAGAGCAATCGGTGTCGCGGATGGACGTCACGCGGTTGGAGACGACCTTGCGCATGACGAACAGCTTGCGGGCAAAGCTTTGCGGGTCGGTGTCCTTGAAGTTGGGGCCACGAGCTACGAAAACCTGGCGGTGGAAAGGCTCGGTCGGCTTGACCGATTCACCCAGCACGGAGGAGTCGACCGGCACATCGCGCCATCCAAGCACTGCGAGGTTTTCCTCGGCTGCGGCCTTGTCGAAAATCTGTTCAATGCGTTCGCGCACAGCCGGGTCGCGCGGCATGAACACAAAGCCCACGCCATAGTCACCGGCGGCCGGCAGGTCGAACCCCAGCCGCTTTGCTTCACCGGCGAAGAAATCATGCGGGATCTGGATCAGGATGCCGGCACCATCGCCCGCCTTCGGGTCTGCGCCGACAGCGCCACGGTGCTCGAGGTTTTCCAGAATACGAAGCCCGTCGGCAATGATGCGATGGCTCTTGTCATTGTGGATGTTGGCGATCATGCCGATGCCGCAGGCATCATGCTCGTTGGCAGGATCGTACAAGCCGGTTTTCGCGGGCAGTCCGGCCTGGGTCAGAGCCTTCGAGCGTGCATTCGGGTCGTGTGTCATGTCCGGCGATCCTTGCCTGTGGTTGGCGCTGACACGATTACCGGCGAAGCCGCATGCAACCGAGACAGCGTTAACGTCATTCCGGGTCGAGGGAGAGGTGGCAGGAAGTTCGCCGGTGCATCTTTGCCTTGAGAGAGGCGGGAACACTTGATGGTCCCTGGTGCTGCTTGCCGGTGGAACGTTCTGTCTGCCTTTGCCTACCCCTCGGTTGTCGTCTTTTCGGGGAAATGCCTTGGCTTTACGTTCCTACGCGCGTTTGAGCCCGGTGCGTTTCCCTATGGTCAGGCAGACCTTGCCCGTGGTCGTTGTTTTCCGTTTTGCAGTCATGGTGACGTGCGTTCCGAAGTGTCCGGTTGGTCTGTCTGAATTTTAGGTCAGCCGTGCTGTCCTAACCGGCGTGTTCTGCCAGAAATCCAGCCAATATGCAAGCGCTGATAGGGCCAGTCGACAGGGGTGAGTTGCCGCATCCGGTGTGGGCAAAGACAGTGCCATTATGATAGTCAGTCAGCGGCGGCACCCATTCCATTGATTTTTCCCGGCAGGCAACTCCCATGAATTTCGCATCAGACAACGTTTACGGCGTGCATCCGGCCATCATGCAGGCCATGGCTGACGCCAATTCCGGCACGCAAGGGTCCTACGGTGCGGACGAGTTTACTGCGCGGGCTGAGCGCCAACTGTGCGAAGTCTTTGAGCGTGACGTGGATGTGTTTCTGGTATTGACCGGTACGGCGGCCAACTCGCTTTGCCTGTCGGCCATGGTGCCGCCTTATGGCGCGTGCCTTTGCCATTCGGAAGCGCATATCATGGTCGACGAATGCGGCGCGCCGGAACTGTTCACCGGCGGAGCCAAACTGATCGGCATTGCTGATCCGGCCGGCAAGATCACGCCGGCCAGCATCACAAGCGTCCTGGACGGGTTTATCCGTGGCGAACATGACCCCAAGCCCAAGGCGGTCTCGATCACCCAGGCCACGGAGCTTGGTACCGTGTACAGCCTTGATGAGATCAAGACCATTTCGGACCTTGCACATGGGCGCGGGCTTCGCCTGCACATGGACGGGGCGCGGTTTTCCAATGCACTGGCCTCACTTGGCTGCACCCCTGCCGAGATGACCTGGAAGGCGGGCGTCGATGCACTGTCTTTTGGCTGCACCAAGAACGGGGCGATGATGCTTGAAGCGGTGATCTTCTTTGATCGCTCGCTATCGGAAGATTTCGTGCACCGGCGGATGCGATCGGCACAGCTTTTGTCCAAGGGCCGCTATCTGGGGGCGCAGATGAATGCTTACCTCAATAATGACCTGTGGCTTGCCAATGCCCGCCACGCCAACGAGATTGCGGCTTACCTGGCGGCGGAGCTGGAGAAAACCGGCAAGGTGCGTTTGCCGTTGCCAACGCAAGCCAACGAGGTGTTTCCAATCATGCCACGCAGCCTGCACGACCACCTGCAGGCAGCGGGGGCGGTGTTTTATGAGTGGCCCGGCGATGGCCCCGGTACCGAAGAATTGACCAATGGCAACATGTTCGTGCGCTTTGTGTGCTCCTATATGACCACGAAAGAGCAGTGTGATGCACTGGTGTCGGAGGTCAACAAATGGAACGGATCGGCCTGAAGGCTGTACTAATTGCGGGCGCGCTACTTGCCGGGGTGACAGCATCCCACGCCCAGGGCATCTATTGGTATGGCAGTCCCGGTTACAATCCGTATCAGTACCCGTATCCTGACCGCGACGGCTACGCCCGCTTCGACCTCAATTGCGTGGATGCCGCGCGGCTGCTCCGGCGCGACGGGTTCCGGGTGCTGGATGCCATTCGCTGCAAGCGCCATCTGCCGTTCGTCTACCTCGCCATTGGCGATGACGGCGCCAAGTACAAGGTGACGATCAGCCAGTTTGACGGCGAGATTCTCAAGGTCGAGCGCGCCAGTGGCGAGGCCAGGTCAAAGCCCAGGACCAGGCGTAAGAAGCGCAGGCGCAACTAGTATCAGTTGGTCAGCCGCAGGGTGTTGAGTTCCAGCAGCCGGATGATCTCCTTGATGGCATCGTCCAGTTCGCGGGCATCACCGGCCTGGAAGGCATATTCATCCTTCGAGGCGCACCGCTGAAGTTGACGGTTTATGTTGCCCTTAAGGTTGGCTTCGATTTCGGAGAAGCGAGTATCATCGTCTGTCCCAACCGTGGGGATAACGTATTCGGTGTTGATGACGTACACGGTGGACAGTCCACGGTTCTTGAGTGCGCTGCAGTGTCTTTCATCGAAGCCCTGCATGCTCATCGGTGTTGTGCCGTCGCCGTTGAATACTGGATTGAATACGGTGAAGTTCGGGTCGGTTCCCCAGAAGTCGGTGGCTGGCTGGTCGTATCTGACATTGCTTGCGACACCATCGGTCAAAATGATCACGATGCGGTCGCGGTTGCGGTCGCGGCTTGCGTCGCTTTCCAGCTTTGTGGCGAGCGCTTGCAGAGCCTCGGCATAGTCCGTACCGCCCTGGAACCAGTCGGATGCCAGCCTGACGTTCTGGAGGGCCGCATTGACCTGTGCTGCGTCACCGGTTGGTTCAATTTGCGTCTGCATGGTGTTCGAGAAAGTATGAATTGCCACCCTGTTGCCAAGGTTTCTGGCCAGATCAAGCTTGTTTACCAGTTCCCGCAACTCGTCGCGTACCACATCGATGCGAAGCCGCGCGCCTGCGTTATGCGCCTGCGTGACCGTGTCACCGAAGCCGGTCATGCCCGCTGGAGCGTGGCATGCGAATGCGCAGCCGATGGTGTTTGCCATTGTCTGGATGTCGGAGGCAGAAGCACCAATACCCATGGAAGCCGAGACATCGACAACCAGGTGGAAATCAACCGCAGCAGCCACGCCTGATGCAACTTCGGAAACCGCCGTGATGTTCAGCTTGTTTATGCCGAGCAACTGGCTGGTGAAGGTTGTCATCTGGCCGGAGTAGATGCCCTTGCCCTTTACCTCGGTACCCTCAATGTCGATGTCGATCTCGAATTTGCCACTGGTGCCTGGAAAGCGGCCGGCTTGTACGTTGAAGTACTCAGCGGCAGCTTTCTTACCGGCACGTTTGGCTGTGCCGTTGCCTGTGCCGCTGGTGAGCTGTTCCGTAGTCGCCTTGACACCCGCCAGCACAGCGGCATCTGCCGCAGCCTGAAAATCGGCCTGACGTGTGGTTTGAACCGCAAAATCCACGGCAAAGCCGGCGACCCCAAATAACGGAATGGCTGCCAAGGCCACAACCAGCGCAATTGCACCACCTTCGGAAGTCCTGAAGTTTTTCATCAGGCTGCCAAACTTTCCGGGCATTCGAGATCTCCGTTACATCTTCAATCAAAGGTTGAATACCCGAACGAAGCACCCCCCGAACTGTTAAGTTTCCCTGAAGACAGCGCTGCCGCGCCGGTCAATCGCTGGTTCGCGCGGACATGTGTTGACCAGTGACCAACTGTCCCCGGCGAAGTCTGTCGGGTGAGGGGTAACCCACAAAAAAGAGCGCCGGGATTTCTCCCGACGCTCCGTCTTCAAGGCAACAAATCTGCGGTTAAGCAGCCTTTTTGTCCTCAATCAGCTTGGATGCACCCTTGCCGCCATTGATGGCGATAGTGCGCGGCTTCATGGCTTCGGGAATTTCACGCTTGAGATCGACGTGAAGCAGGCCGTTTTCCATTTCTGCGCCGGTCACTTCAACGTGATCGGCAAGCTGGAAGCGGCGCTCGAAGTTGCGGGCCGCAATACCCTGGTGCAGGAATTCCTGCTTGTCTTCGCGTTCAGCCTTCTTGCCGGACACGGTGAGGGCGTTGTTCTTGACTTCAATATTGAGTTCGTCAGCGGTGAAGCCGGCCACAGCCATTGTGATCCGGTACTCGTGCTCGCCGGTACGCTCGATGTTGTAGGGCGGGTAGCTCGGCGCGTCGAAGTTGTTCACTTCGTCCAGCATCTTGGCCAGACGGTCAAAGCCAACGCCTGTGCGATAAAGCGGGGTAAGGTCAAACATGGTCAATCATCCTTTCAAAGCGATGTTCGGGTCTTGCCACCCTCCCGGTATCGGGCAGGGCGGTCATTCAGTCCTCGTGGACCCGGTAGTGGCGTCCACGCCTTCTCATTTAGGAGATGAAGTGCGGGTTTCAAGAGCCCATGTACGCAACTTGAACGGTCGATGAACAAGCTCGTCAGGCCATGTTCAGTGCCGGTTTGCAATGTTTCTTCTCGAGAGTTCGGGCATCCGATCAATGACCACACTTTGAGGAGATAACCCCATGAAAAAGATCGCACTTGCGGCCGTTGCCGCACTCACCCTCGGTATTGCCGGCGTGTCGGCCACCGCACCTGCCTCCGCGCATGGCTGGCATGGTGGCGGCCACGGCTGGCATGGCGGACACAAGATCAGCTGCCGGAAGGGCAAGCGTATCGTGCGCTGGAGCGGGTTTCGCGGCGTTCGTCCGATGAAATGTTTCGGCAAGCGCTATGTCTACCGCGCCTTCAAGTGGGGTGTGCCCTACAAGGTTCGCGTCCACTCGCGTCGCGGTTATATCGTCAGCGCGCGTCCCATGTACTGACACCAAGTTGAATGCTTGCTGCATGGCCCGGTGGAGACAGTCTCTGCCGGGCCAAATGCGTTTGCTTGCTGGTTGGCGGCGGTTGGGTTACCTAGTGAAGCGGTCGGAGTAACTGGGATCCGGGCCAGCGGGTAGTGTAAGGCATCAATTCATGCAAACGGATTTCGTTGAGGTTCCCGGCAACCCGCTGCCGGAGAATGCGCAGTGCGGGCATCTGGACGCCGCTGGCGGAACAAGGCTGCGATACGGGCAATTCTCACCTTCGGTTCCGGCCAAAGGCACCGTACTTCTGCTGCAGGGCCGGGGCGAGTGCATGGAGCGGCAGTTCGAGACGATCCGCGACCTCAATGCCCGCGGTCTGCATGTCCTGTCGTTCGACTGGCGCGGTCAGGGCGGCTCGCCCAGGGCAGATCAGCCCGGACGGCACGGACATGTTTCAAGCTTTTCAAAATACCTCGGCGATCTGGAGCTGCTTGTTCGGGAGGTCATGCTGCCGGATTGTCCGCCGCCTTACTTCATGTTCGGCAACTCGATGGGCGCGCATGTCGGGCTGCTCGCCATTGCACGGCATAACTGGTTCGATGCGGCTGTCATGATTGCTCCGTTCATCGATGTTGCGTCAAGCCGGCTGCCGCGCTGGTTCAAGACCCTGGTCACCGGTTCAATGACGGCCATGGGGCTGGGGCGTCTCAGGGTGCCTCTTTATAGTGATGGTGAACCGGATGAAGAGAGTTTTGCCGGCAATCCGCTGACCTCTGACCGGGTCAGGTACAGCCGCAACATCCGGCTGTGGCGGGCGGCGACGCATTTGTCCGCCCATGTTCCGAGTGCCGGTTGGGCGTTTGCCGCGCTGAGGTCATGTAGCCGCCTGCAGAAGCTGGACGACAGCACGCCATTGAAATGTCCGGCGTTGCTGGTGGTGGCGGGGCAGGACACGGTGGTGTCGAACGAAGCAATTCAGCAATTTGCCCGCTATGTTCCAGGGGCTGCGCCGGTAGTCATCAACGGCGCGCGGCATGACATTCTCAGCGAGCAGGACATTTATCGCGACCAGTTCTTCGCTGCTGCCGATGCCTTTCTGGCCGACCGGCTGCGCCAGGCACCGGCAGGCTGAGACCGCTTGTCAGCCAAGCAGTTTCAGGGCTGCTTCATGAAGGTGCGGGTTGCCGGCTGCGATGATGTCTCCACCATCTGCTGCAGCATGGCCGGTCCAGGTTGTGATGATGCCGCCTGCTCCTTTTACGATGGGTATGAGGGCGGCGATGTCATAGGGCTTGAGGCCGGTGTCCAGGCTGATGCCAAGCTGGCCTGCGGCCACCATGCAATGAAAGTAGGCATCGGCATCAAAGCGCAGATGGCGCACCGCGCCCGCGATGCGCTCCAGCTGGATTTGGTGGCCCAGCGACTTGTAGATCTCCGGTCCGGTTGTGCCGGCCAGCACGTCTGCCAGGGCGGTAACCGATGTACTGCGCAGCGGGTGTCTCAACTGGTCGCGGATAACGAACGCTTCGTGGCCATTGCCGGCAAAGATTTCGCCCGTGAACGGTTGTGAGGCAACGCCAACCACCGGCTGAGATTCGTATTCAAGGCCGATCAGGGTCATCCAGGTGGGCGTGCCGCAGATAAAACTCCGGGTGCCGTCGATGGGGTCAACGACCCAACGCCACGGGCTGGTGCCTGCTTTTTCATCATGCTCTTCGCCCAGAATGCCGTGATCGGGGAAGCGGCTGGCAATGGCTTCACGCAGGACAAGCTCGGTCTGGCGGTCTGCCGCCGTAACCGGGTCAAAACCCGCCTCCAGCTTGTTCAAAACGGCTGTTTGCGAGCGAAAATGCTGCAATGCTGGCCGGGCAGCGAGTTCTGCCAGTTCAATCGCAAATGCCAGCATGGTATCCAGTTCAGCTGGATCCGGGCCGTTTGGCTGCATCGTCATGGGAACGGTGTCCTCACAATATTGTGCAGGTGCACAAAAATCCGGTGTGTGAGCAATCCACGCCATGCGCTAA
>JAWVYF010000092.1:0-10103 GCA_033722845.1 Anderseniella sp.
CCCTGGTGCCGCTCTGGCTTGCCATTGCGCTGGCAGCCATTGCCGGTGTGCTGGTTTTGCTGGCGCTGTTCGGCGGTGTGCGCGGCGCGATTTTACGCACCCTGGCCGGCGTGGCACTGGCAGCCGCCTTGTTCAACCCTGTACTGTTGCGCGAAGAACGCGAGATGCTGCCTGACATTGCAGTGGTGGTGGCGGACCGCAGCCAGTCGCAGCTGACCGGCAGCCGCAGCCAGCTCACCGATGCTGCCCTTGCCGAGTTGCGCACCCGCATCAACGCCTTGCCCGACACCGAGATGAGGCTTGTCGACGTGCGCTCCGGCATCACCACGTCCGATGAAGGCACTCACGCTTTTGCCGCCCTTCGCCAGGCCCTGTCCGACGTGCCGCCCGAGCGGTATGCCGGTGCGGTGATGATCACCGACGGCCAGATCCATGACGTGCCGGAGTCCGGAATTGCCGCCGGATACGAGGGCCCGCTGCATGCGCTCGTCACCGGCAAGCCCGGCGAACTCGACCGCACCGTCAAGCTGACCCAGTCGCCCAAATTCGGCATCGTCGGCGAGCGCCAACCGATGCGCTTCATCGTGCAGGACGCAGGTGCCGAACAGAACCGGCCCGTGCTCGTAACCATTGCCATAGACGGGCAGGTTCTGGGCACGGTCACCACCACTACCGGCACCGAAACCGAGATGGAAATCGAGATCACCCACGGTGGCGACAACATCATTGAGCTGTCGGCAGCCGAGCTTCCCGGCGAACTGACCACCCGCAACAATCGCGCCATCGTCGTGACCAAGGGCATCCGCGACCGGTTGCGCGTGCTGCTGATCTCCGGCAAACCGCACCCGGGTGAGCGCACCTGGCGCAACCTGCTCAAGGCCGACACCTCGGTCGATCTGGTTCACTTCACCATTCTGCGCCCGCCGGAAAAGCAGGACGGCACGCCAATCAACGAATTGTCGCTGATTGCTTTTCCGACGCGCGAACTGTTTGTCGAAAAGCTCGATGAATTCGATCTGATCATCTTCGACCGCTACGAACGCCGGGGCGTATTGCCCGTGACCTATCTGGCCAACATTGCCGACTACGTGGAGAAGGGCGGCGCTGTGCTGGTCGCTGCCGGACCGGGGTATGCCGGGCCCACAAGCCTGTATCGCACGCCCCTGTCGGCTGTGCTGCCGGCAATGCCGACCGGCAATGTTACGGTCAAGCCGTTCAAGGCGCAGGTCACGCAAAAAGGCGAACGCCACCCGGTGGTGCGCGGCCTGCCGGGCTCAGCCGCTGACAACGAACCCTCCTGGGGCCGCTGGTTCCGCATTGTCGATTCCGAGGTGCGCGACGGCGACATCGTCATGGCAGATCCCGATGACCGTCCCTTGATGATCCTGTCACGTGTCGGCGAAGGCCGTGTGGCGCAACTGATGTCCGACCACGCCTGGCTGTGGGCGCGCGGCTTTGAAGGTGGCGGCCCGCAAGCCGAAGCCCTGCGCCGCATGGCACACTGGCTGATGAAGGAACCACAGCTCGAAGAAGAAGCGCTAACCGGAACCCAGACCGGCAATACTCTCACCATCCAGCGCAACACCATGCTGGACGAAGCCGCCGACGTGACCGTCACCATGCCATCTGGCAAAACGCAAACCGTCAAGCTCGAACAGGCCCGCCCCGGCATCTGGCGCGGCCAGCTCGAGGCAACAGAAGCCGGCCTGCACCGCTTGTCTGACGGCAAACTGGAAGCAGTCGCTGCCATCGGCACCGCCGACCCGCGCGAAACCACCGACCTGATCGCCACCACCTCGCTGCTCGCACCATTGGCCGACCAGACCCGCGCCGCCGCGCAGTTTGTCTCAGGCGACGGCACGCCTGCCACCCTGGCCATGCCAAGGCTCGCCAAGGTTGGCCCCGGCCGCGCCATGGCAGGCTCCGGATGGATCGGCCTCAAGGCAAATGGCGCCTACCGCGTCCTGTCGATCGGCAACTTCCCGCTGTTCTCGACACTGCTTGCACTGGCCGCCTTGCTGGGCCTCATGTCACTGACCTGGTATCGCGAAGGCCGCTAAACCTGATTGCCGTGCACCTCGGCAAACCGCTTGGGCGGCAACACCAGCCCGGACACCGGCGCCAGCGACCCCGGCTGCAATTCCCGGTACAGCAGCCGCGCCGGATCAACCGGCCCCGGCAGCAACAATCGGCCGGCCGGCACGCGCGAAAAGCCGGAGGCTGCATAGTACGGCTCATCGCCCACCAGGATGACCAGCTTGTGTCCGAGATCACCGGCCAGTTGCAACGTGTGGTCCATCAACATCCGGCCAAGGCCCTTGCCCTGCAGCACAGGTTCCACCGCAAGCGGACCGAGCATGATCGCCTCATGCCCATCACTGCCGATCCTGAGGTGCCAGTAACTGATGATCGCCACCAGCAGGCGCTCACCCGAGCCATCGGGCGCATCGCTGGCTGGCAGCCACAAGCCGTAGCTCAAGCCCGGCACAGCACTTTCACCTTCGCGGAAGCGATAGGAAGTCTTGGTACGCCGTCCAATGCCGAAGGCGCGGTCAAGCAAGCCTTCCGACTGCGCTATCAGCCGGGGGTCGTCATGGTCAAACGGTTCGACAATCGGTGTGGTCTGGAGAAACATCGGGCGGCTCACGGGTTTTATGGCAGAGATTACGGCATCAGCGAGATTTCATGCCGGAGCGCCCGCTTCCTGACATGAATTGCCAACCTCTAAAGGGTCAGCCCGGCCTGCCAGGCAACAACGCGCGAACCGGCGGCGTGCATGTCGAATGCACGTCGGACGCGTTCAAATCGTCGCTGCCGGTCAATCATTGCCATCAAACATCATCCTGCCGACCCACAGGGCAAACGCAACACGCGTTGCCGGGACGGGCAGCACGTATCACGGCGGGGCCTGCGCGGTCAAACAGCTTTGTGGGGCGCACCAGGGCTGAGTTCCCTACCATATGCCCGCAGGTTCAACTTCGCCGGCCAGCTCGGCCAGCCGTCTGCGCATCGCATCAGAGCAATCATGCTCGATTTCCGTACGGGTGAGAAAGGCACGGTCCGTAATTTCCATGGACGGCCGCCATTCGCCGTCTTCGTACTCGCTCACACAATATACAGCCACATAATCACCGGGAAAGTTCACGTGATTGGAGAACAATCCGTGCATTTGCGGCTGACCGGTCAGCTTCACTGCCGCTTCTTCTTCCAATTCGCGCGCCAGCGATTGAAGCGGCGTTTCACCACGCTCGACGCCGCCGCCGGGGAATATCCAGCCATGCGTATACGACTGCCGCACCACCAGAAACCGACCCTCATCATCGCGCACCACGGCCCTGACGCCCAGCGTCATGCCGCGCGTCACACGGCCCAGAGGCTGCAGCAACAGGCGGTTGGCGATCGGATAAATCAAACCCTTGATCATGTCAGGCGGTTGTCTCCACTGCTTTCGGCCACGCCGTTGACGGGTTGCTGCATGGTCGCATTGCCGTTGAACCACAAAAATGCCAATTTGCCCACCTAGCCAGCTCCATTAACCGACGCCACCAGCCAAGGCCTGTCCATGACCACCACCGACGCCACCACCGCCACCCCTGCCAAGCCGCAAAAGAGCTTCGGCCATCGCCTGCTCATGCGCTACGGCCAGAAACTCAGCCGCAAGATTGCAGTGTTTCAGGGCAAGCAGTCACTGGTTGGCGACGAACCGGTCATCGATGTTGCGCACTTCCCCGAGTTCAAGGTGCTGGAAGAGAACTGGACCGACATCCTTGCCGAGGCGAAGGACATCCTCAAATTCCGCGAGCAGGTGCCGCTGTTTCACGAGGTTTCCGAAGACCAGAAGTCGATCAGCCACGAAAAGCAGTGGCGCACGTTCTTCCTGTTTGGCTTCGGTACCAAGCTCAACCGCAACTGCGCCAAGGCCCCCAAGACAGCAGCCATGCTGGAGACCATCCCGAACCTCCAGACAGCCTGGTTCTCGATCCTGGCACCCGGTGCCCACATCACCCCGCACAAGGGCGTGACCAAGGGCATCGTGACCTGCCACCTTGGGCTTATCGTTCCAAAGGATCGCGACAACTGTTACCTGCGGGTCGAAGATGAGCGCCTCAACTGGGAACCGGGCAAGATCTTCGTGTTTGACGACACCGCCGTTCACGAAGTGCGCAACGATACCGATGAGGAACGCGTGGTGCTGCTGTGGCACGTGGACCGGCCCATGAAGGCGCCAGCGCGCCTGCTGCACAAGACCTTCGTCGCGGGTCTGAAAAAGAGCTCGTTCTTCAAGAACCCGCAGAAAAACATGGCGACTTTCGAGGACAGGTTCGAGCAGGCCACGCGCGATGCGGCGGAAACGCTTGAAAAGATGAGCACCGACGCCTGATCCCGGCACAGGGCTCTCACCCCCTTCTCCTCAGGTGACACAAAAAACACCGTGTCTGCAGCAAATCGGCACTTGCCCGCAGCCGCCCCCGGCACTAATCGTTTGGGCATGGCTCCCGCACTCCAGACACCTTGCTGCCGATTGGTGGCCGTCCAGCCAACGGACACGAGATGCTGAGAATTTTCAGAATATTCTTGAGCGCCAAAGGCACCAATCCGTGGATCGTGCTGGTTTGTCTGGTGTTGGCATCTCTGGCGGAAATCATTTCCATGAGCGCCATGTTGCCAGCGCTGCTGGCCGTATCCGGCGAGCAGGGTTCCTTACCACCGGCCCTGAACACCATGGTCGAGGCCACATTGGCCGCCACCGGCTTGCCCAAAACGCTTGGCGGCTTCACGGCTGCCGTGGTGCTGATGTTGATCCTGAGAACCATCCTGCTCGGAGGCGCGCTGACTTACGCCGGTTATGCGATTGCCAACGTCTCGACCCAGCTGCGCGAAGAACTGCTGCGGGCCTTGTTCGATACCCGCTGGCGTTACTTCGTCGAACATCGCGCCGGCACCATTGCCAACACCATATCAGTAGATGCCACACGCGCCGGACAAGCCTACGTGGAAGCAGCCCGCTTCGTGGCGATGCTGATCCAGGCCGCGGGTTATGTGGTGCTTGCCCTTCTGGCCTCGGTCAAGTTCGCTTTTGCGGGCCTTATCATTGCGGTGGTGATGATCGCAGGTCTTGGCAAGCTGATCGCCATCAGCCGCCGTGCCGGCCAGAGCCAGACCGACTCAACGCGCGCCCTGGTGACACTGGTCGCCGACGCTCTGAACAACATCAAGCCGATCAAGTCGATGGCGCGGGCCGAGCCGTTCATCGAGATGTTCCGGTCCAACCTCAACAAGCTCAATGCCTCCCTGAAGGTGCAGACGCTCGCAGCACAGGGCCTCGAGAGGGGCACCGATTTCCTGATATCCATCGTCATTGGCGCGGCGTTCTACGTCTCGGTTGGCATATTCAACATGAGCCTTGCCGCCGTCACCATCCTTGGCATCATCGCCTTTCAGTCGTTCACCGTGGTCCGCCGCCTGCAAAGCTACATGCAGCGCGCCTCCGAACTCGAAGCCGCTTACAATTCGGTGGAAGAAACGTCAGCAAAACTGTTGGCCTCGCGTGAACGCACCAACGGTGCAACGGACGTGGACCTGGCCCGCGATATCCGCTTTGAGAATGTCAGCTTTGCCCACGAAGACAAGCCAACCGTACAGAATGTGGACCTCACCATACCGGCCGGCAAGATTACCGTACTGCAGGGCTCTTCTGGTGCAGGCAAGACCACGTTGGTGGACATGCTGCTCGGGTTGCATGAACCCGACCAAGGCCGCATCACGATTGATGGCATTCCGTTGACCTCCCTGTCACTCAACGCATGGAGGTCCAGGGTAGGGTACGTCCCGCAGGAACTGTCGCTGCTGCACTCCAGCCTGCGTGACAACATAGCGCTGGGCAATGCCGCCTTGTCGGACGCCGATATTAAAACCGCACTGGAGCTGGCTCAGGGCAAGGACTTCGTCGAGCAACTGCCCGATGGCCTGGACAGCAATGCCGGCGAAATGGGTGGCCGCTTGTCCGGTGGCCAGCGCCAACGCATAGCGCTTGCCCGCGCCCTTGTCGGCAATCCAAAGCTGCTCATTCTCGATGAAGTCACCAGCGCACTCGACCCCGAAACCGAAGCCAGCATCTGCCGCACGGCAACCGAACTGGCCGGCGACTACACGATCATCGCGATTACCCATCGCCCGGCGTGGTCGGAAATCGCCGATTGCCTGTATAAGATCGAAGCCGGCAGAGCCAAGCCAATCGAACCACCTGCTGCACAGAAACCACGCACCAGGCGGCCACGCAAAACCAGGGCAGGCGCATGACGGCAGGCCTTGAGGTAAAGCCGGTTACAACCGCAAGCGAACGCAAGGCTTTTCTCCGCCTGCCCCATGCAGTGTTTGCCTCTGACCCCGCCTGGATCGCACCACTTGCCTTCGAACGCGCCCAGCATATCTCGCCGAAACACAACCCCTTCTTCCAGCACGCCACGGCGCAGCTGTTTGTTGCCTGGCAAGGAGACAACCCGGTGGGCCGCATATCGGCCCAGGTCGATGACTTGCGCAACCAGCGCCATCGTGACGCCACTGGAATGTTCGGCTTTCTCGACGCGATTGACGATGCCAGGGTTTTCGAAAGCCTGCTGCGCACCGCCGAAGGCTGGCTCGCCTCACAAGGCATGAAGCGCGCAATCGGTCCGTTCAGTTTCTCCATCAACGAAGAAACCGGCCTGTTGGTTGACGGATTTGAACACCCGCCAGCCGTCATGATGGGGCACGCCCTGCCCTACTATGCAGCCCACGTTGAGGCCGCCGGCTATGCGGGCATAAAGGACGTGCTGGCCTACAGCTTCGACAATTCGCAAGAGCTGCCGCGCGGGCTGGCCGGCATGTTGCGCAAGGTTGAAGCAACAGGTGAGCTTAAGGTTCGCCCGCTGTCCAAGAAGAACCTCAAGCGCGATCTGGCCATCCTGATCGATATCTTCAACGACGCCTGGTCCGACAACTGGGGCTTCACCCCGTTTTCCCAGGCCGAGATCGACAAGCTCGGTGCGGACCTGAAAATGCTGGTCAGCGAGGGCTTCATCTCGTTCGCCGAGTACCAGGGCGAACCCGCCGCCATGGCCGTAACCTTGCCGGACATCAATCAGGCAGCGCGCGACCTCAACGGAAGCCTGTTCCCGTTCGGTGTGTTCAAGCTGCTCGCCCGCCTCAAGCTGTCGGCGCCGGAAGCTGTTCGCATGCCGTTGATGGGAGTACGCCGCAAGTACCACGGACACCCCGTCGGCTCCGCCCTTGCCATTGCCGTTATCGATGCAATCCGCCAGTACCATGTGGCGCGGGGCACCACTCGGGCAGAACTGTCGTGGATACTGGAAGACAACCTGGCCATGCGGCGGATGATCGAGGCGGTCGGCGGCGTTGAGTACAAGCGCTATCGAATTTACGAGCGCTCGCTCGACGGGGCAGGGTCAGTGGGGTCAATGCCATGATCCGCCTGGCCCACATATCAGACGTTCACCTCGGCCCGCTGCCACCGGTGAACCCGGTCAACCTGACGTCCAAGCGGTTGGTTGGCTACAACTCGTGGATATTCCGCCGCCGTGGCATACATGATCCGGCCATAACGGCTGCCCTGCTGAAAGACATCCGCAAGGCGGCTCCGGACCACCTCATGAACACCGGCGATCTGGTGAACATCGCGCTGCAACGCGAGTTCATCAACGGTGCAAGCTGGCTGCAACATGCAGGGCCACCGGACTGGATGTCCTTCGTTCCCGGCAACCACGATGCCTACGTTTCCATGCAATGGGAGCAAGGCATGGGGCTATGGGGCGACTACATGACCGGCGATCTGGCAGTACCGGGCGCACGCCCGACCGAAACCGTCGCCATGCCCATGCCGTTTGTCCGCCAGCGCCGCAATGTTGCGCTGATCGGGGTATCCAGCGCGGTCCCCACCCGCCCCGGCCGGGCCACCGGCGTTCTCGGGGCAGCACAACTGGAGGCCCTGGCCGGCACCCTGCGCAACCTGCGCTCACGCGGCTTCTTCCGGCTGTTGATGATCCACCACCCGCCGTTGCCCGGCCTGGCCAAGCCCAGAAAAGCCCTGAAGGATGCCTCGGAGCTTGCCGGCATCTTGCGCGATGAAGGCTGCGATCTGGTGGTGCATGGTCACAATCACACTGCCACCCACCACAAGCTCGACTCGCGCCATGGTACTGTGCACGTTGTGGGGGTTCCTTCAGCCAGTGCCAATGGTGCGCGTGATACCGAGCTTGCCGCCTGGAACGAATACGTCATCCGCCGTAGCGCGGGCCAGTGGCAGACCACCCTCAACATCCGTCAGTGGAGCAAGCAGACCGGTGGCTTCGTGCCACAAACAAGCTACACTCTGGAGCCATAACACGCGCACCGGCAGACATACCGGCAAGGCAGCCAATCAGCAGGAGGACGGCACCCCGCGCCGGCAGCACGCATTTTCAGATTGCCCATCATAGAACGTTACGTGATCCGCCAGATCTCGATCCCGCTGCTGACCGCACTCGGGGCCGGGCTGTCGGTGCTGTGTGCAGAACGCATCGTACAGGTTCTCGACATCACCCTGGGCAACCGCAACTCGTTCGGCGTGGTGCTGGAATTGCTGGCCTACTGGATGCCGCACTATATCGGGCTTGCCGCACCCGTTGCGCTATATCTTGGCCTGCTGTTCGGCTTCAACAAGATGTCCAAGGACTCCGAGCTCGACGCCTTCCTGGCAGCCGGTGTAAGCCTCGGCCGGTTGACCCGGCCTGTGACGCTTGTGGCCTTCCTGCTAGCGGTCAACGCTGCTGCGATGTTCGGCTGGCTTCAGCCTTATTCGCTCTATGCCTACCGCGCCACGGTACACACGCTGGCCAATGTGGACGTTTTCTATCTGGCCGAAGAAGGCGTGTTCATGCAGTCGGGATCGCGGACCTTCATCCTCGACAAGCTGGCTCGCCGCGACAACTCTTTCCAGCGCATCTTCCTGTATGACGACAAGGCCGAGAAGGGCAGCGAGACGATCACCGCACAGTCGGGCCAACTGGTTGACGACCCGGAAAACCGCCGTCCCATCCTGCGGCTCTATACCGGCCACCGGCTGGAGGTGAAGCAGCCCGCCGACCTGACCACCAAGAACACGCCCCAGGCTCCTTTGGTGGGTGATTTCGAGTCTGCTGACATCGCCATGGGTGAGTTGCAGGATGCAGTATTTCGCGAACGCGGCCGGCGGGTCCGCGAACTGACGCTGACCGAGCTTTACTCAGCCATGCAGGAACCCGGCATCACCGCGACCAGAATGAACGCCCTTGCGTCGCAGTTTCATCTGCGCCTCGCGCTGGTTGCCCTGGTCATGGTGCTGCCGTTCCTCGCCCTGCCCTATGCCATCGGCCAGCGCCGCGGCAACCGCGCCTACCGGTTCGCCGTTGCCCTGGTGCTGCTGGTTGCGTTCCACGAAATCCTGCAACAGGGCGCGCTTCTGGTGCGGGTAAGAAATGTCTCGCCCTGGCTTGGACTCTGGTTGCCGTTCTCGCTGTTCGCCAGTTTCGCCTTCTGGCGGTACTACGTCACCTGCTACAAGCTACCCCGGCCCTGGCTTGAACCACTGCTTGAAGATATCGCCGATCATGCCAGGTCAGCCTGGCACCGCATTCGCCCACCACGCCCGCAGGCAGGTGCGCAATGAAGACAATCGGCTGGCTGCTGTCCCGGATGATCCTGGTGCGGTTCGTCACGATCCTTCTGGGGATCTCGGCATTCGTCGTATCGCTGACGCTGGTTACCTATGCCGAAGAGATCATGAGCAAGGATGGCGGTGGCGCGGCAGCACTTGGTCATTACGCGCTGTTGCTGATGCCTGTCACCGCATCCACCTTCATGGCAATTTCCGTTCTGCTCGCCATTCTGCTGGCGCTGGTTGAACTGTCCTACCGCAGCGAGCTTACCGCCATCTGGGCAACCGGCCTGTCGCCGCTGAGGGTCATCGCCATGCTGCTGCCCATGAGCCTGGTGATGGGCGGCATGACCTTTCTGATCGCCGACCAGGCCGTGCCGCGGGTCACGCCAAAGCTGATCGACTGGGGCATCGGCGAATACAGCCGCAAAAA
>JAWVYF010000093.1:0-10037 GCA_033722845.1 Anderseniella sp.
GATGTGCGCAAGGCCATGGACGATGCCAGCCATCCCGCACTTTTGATGGTCGACACCATTTCCTCGCTGGCCTCCATCGACTACCGGCATGACGAGTGGGGCGTGGACGTGACCGTGTCCGGCTCGCAGAAGGGGCTGATGCTGCCGCCCGGCCTGTCGTTCAACGCGATTTCAGAGAAGGCGCTCGAAGCATCGAAGTCCGCGAAGCTGGCCAAGTCTTATTGGGCGTGGGACGAGATGATCGGACCGAACGCCACCGGCTACTTCCCGTACACGCCGGCGACCAACCTGCTCTACGGGCTGGCCGAGGCCATCGACATGCTGCACGAGGAAGGCCTCGACAACGTGTTCGCCCGCCACAAGCGCCATTCCGAAGCCACCCGGCGCGCGGTTCAGGCCTGGGGCCTCGAGGTGCTGTGCAATGAGCCGAAGGACTACTCGCACGTGCTCACCGCAGTCATGTTGCCGGACGGCCATAATGCCGATGAATTTCGCGCAACCGTGCTGAAACACTTCGACATGTCGCTCGGCAATGGCCTGTCACGGCTGGCCGGAAAGGTGTTCCGCATCGGCCACCTGGGCGACTTCAACGATCTTATGCTCATGGGCACTCTTTCGGGTGTCGAAATGGGGCTTGGCGTTGCGGGCGTTCCGCACCAGACTGGCGGCGCGCAACGTGCAATGGACTATCTCAAGGCGCAGGCAGCGGACGAAAGCAGCGCTGTCGCCGCCGAATAAGGAGTTTCGACTGCTTCAACACTGGGAGGAATAAACCATGAAAAAACTCATCAAGGCCCTGGCCTTTTCTGCAGCCCTTACCGCCATGGCATCGGCAGCTCATGCCGAGAAGCTGATCCTCAAGTTCGGCCATGTCGGCAACCCTGGCTCGCTGTTCTCTGCTTCAGTTGACGAGTTCGCCAAGCGCGCCAATGCGGCACTGGGCGACAAGGCGGAAGTTCAGGTGTTCGGCTCATCGCAGCTGGGCAAGGACAAGGAGCTGATGCAGAAGCTGAAGCTCGGCCAGATCACCTTCTCGCTGCCCTCGTCGGTGATGTCATCGGTGGCGGACACGTTCGGCGTGTTCGAAATGCCATACATCATCAAGGACCGCGACCACATGAAGCGCGTCCAGGAGACCATGGGCGACACGTTCCAGGCCGCAGCGAAGTCCAAGGGTTACCGCATCCTGACCTACTTCGAGAACGGCTTCCGCCACATCACCAACAACACCCGGCCGATCAACAAGCCTGAGGACCTTGCAGGTCTCAAGCTGCGTACGCCCAAGGGCGCATGGCGGGTGAAGATGTTCCAGCTGTATGGCGCCAACCCGACGCCGATGGCGTTTTCCGACGTCTTCACCGCGCTGCAAACCGGCGTGATGGACGGTCAGGAAAACCCGTATGCACAGATCTGGTCGGCCAAGTTCCAGGAAGTACAGAAGTTCCTGTCGATCACCGGCCACGTGTATACCCCAGCCTATGTCGTGGTGTCTGACGAACACTTCTCCAAGCTGCCGGAAGACGTGCAGAAGATCCTTCAGGACGTAGCCAACGATACGCAGGGCTTCGTCTACGAAGAAGCTGCACGGCTTGAGAACGACCTGCTCGAAAAGCTCAAGGCCGGCGGCATGGAAGTGAACGAAGCCGACAAGGCTGCCTTTATCGAAGCCTCCAAGCCGATCTACGACGAGTTCTCCTCGTCGGTCGAAGGCGGCAAGGAGCTGATCGAGAAGGTGCAGGCGGCAGCTGCCGGTTCCTGATTTTCGCAAGACTGATGCGGAAGGTTTCAGCGCCAAACCCTGCCGGGCGCGGTTATGAAACCTTCCCTCCTCCCGGACGGGGGCCGGCCAAAAACGCCGGTTCCCCGTTCCTGACGCAACATCCCTGATCTGGCGCGAGGGGGCGCATTGACCCATGACAGACGTCCTGGGCCGCGGGCTTGGCCGCACACTTGAATGGATCCTGATCACGCTGATGGTGTCACTCACCACCCTCGTGATTATCGCCGTCATCTACCGCAAAGCCGGGGCCTCTTTGTCCTGGTACGATGAAGTCGCCTCCATCGTGCTGTCGTGGATCACCTATTACGGGGCAGCACTAGCCGCGCTCAGGCGCAAGCACATCGGCTTCGACAGCGTGCTGCTGGCCATTCCGATGCCGGTGCGCATGTGGTTCGTCGCCTTTGGCGAAGTGGTGGTCGTTGGCTTCTTCATTCTCATGGCGTGGGCAGGTTTTCGCGTGCTCGACGTATTGCAGGGCGAGAACCTCGACAGCCTGACCTGGGTGCCCGTGCAACTGACCCAATCCGTCATCCCCATCGGTGCCATCCTGTTCATCATCGCAGAGCTGCTCAGCCTGCCGGCCTACTGGCGCCAGATCGCCGACGGCATCTCTTCCGAACACTAGCGCACCCGAGGCAACGCTCATGGTTCTGCTCACCATCTTTATCGTTCTGGTCGCGCTGATCTGCATCAACGTGCCGATTGCCGTGGCACTGGCCGTGGCCGGTGTGGTCGGCCTTTTGATGACCGAAGGCCCCGGCTCGCTGGTGACTGTCGCGCTGGACATGTATGACGGCTCGACCAAGTTCTCGCTGATCGCCATTCCGATGTTCGTGCTGGCCGGTGCCATCATGAACGCATCAGGCATCACCAAGCGGCTGATCAACTTCATCTCAGCCCTGATCGGCTTCGTGCGCGGCGGCCTGGCGATGGTGAACATCGGTGTGTCGCTGTTCTTCGCCGAGATTTCCGGCTCTGCTGTTGCTGACGTTGCCGCCATGGGATCGATCATGATCCCGGAAATGAAAAAGCGCGGCTATTCCGCGCCGTTCGCGGCAGCCGTGACCTCGTCATCTGCATCTCTGGCCGTGATCATCCCGCCGTCGATCCCGATGATCCTGTATGCGGCGTCCGCTGAAACATCGGTCGAACAGCTGTTCGTGGCAGGTTTCGTGCCCGGCTTCATCGGTGGGCTTGGCCTGATGCTGGTCGCCTACATCTTTGCCCGCCGGTACAATTTCCCGGTCGAGGAAGCCTTCAACCTCAAGCGGGTACGCGAAACCTTCATCGAAGCACTGCCGACCTTTGCCCTGCCGGTGATCATTCTTGGCGGCATCTTCGGTGGCATCGTTACTGCGACCGAGGCCGCAGGCCTTGCAGTTCTCGTCTCCATCGCCATCGGCATGTGGTACCGCGAGACAAACCTGAAAGAGCTTTACAACGCAATGCTTGACGGCGGCATGCAGACCGCCGTGGTGATGGTGCTGGTCGCCGCATCCGTGGTTGTCGGCGGCTTCCTGACGCGCGCACAAGTGCCCCAGGAAATTGCCAACCAGATCCTGTCGCTGACCGACAACAAGTACGTCATCCTGCTTATCCTCAACATCTTCTTCCTGATCATCGGCTTTTTCCTGCACTCGGCTGCCGCCATCATTCTGGTGGTGCCGATCGTGGTGCCACTGATCGTGCAGGCCGGCATCGACCCGGTGCACTTTGGCCTCGTGGTGACACTTAACCTCGCCATCGGTCAGCAGACGCCACCAGTGGCCTCGGTACTGATCACCGCGTGTTCCATTGCCCGGGCCAACATCTGGGATGTGACGCGGGTCAACATCTGGTTCATAGCTGTCCTGCTCACCGTGCTGTTGATGTGCACCTACATTCCAGCCATACCCATGTTCCTGGTTGAATACTTCTACAGGAGCTAGCGCAAATCCATGAGCGACACCGAAGACCTCATCTGGCAGGAAGAAAACGGTATCGGCATCATTACGCTGAACCGGCCACAGGCCCGCAACGCGCTGACCTTCGACATGTATGCGCGACTACGGGACATCTGCGAGAGCGTTGATCCGGACGGTTCGTTGCGTGCCATCGTGATCACCGGAGCCGGCGAAAAAGCCTTTGCCGCCGGCACCGACATCGCAGCCTTCCGCGACTTCTCGGTGGCACAGGACGCGCTGGACTATGAAGCGCGCATGGACAAGGTGCTGGGTGCTCTCGAGGCAGTACCGGTGCCCACCATCGCTGCCATTGCCGGGGCTTGTACCGGTGGCGGCGCAGCAATCGCTGCCACCTGCGATCTGCGCATCGGCACGCGCAGCCTCAAGTTCGGCTTTCCCATTGCCCGTACCCTCGGCAACTGCCTGTCCAATGCCAACCTTGCCAGGCTTTCCGCCATCATCGGTCCGCACCGGGTCAAGGAGATCATCTTCACCTCACGGCTGATCGAGGCTGATGAGGCGCTTGCACTGGGTCTGGTGTCCGAGCTGCACGACGACAAGGAAGCGGTCTATGTGCGCGCGCTGCAGATTGCCGAAACGCTCAAAGGCCACGCGCCCCTGACCATGCGCGCAACCAAGGAAGCCCTGCGCCGGTTGCGCGTTGGCGAGCGCGACAACGACAAGGATCTGATCGTCCAGTGCTACATGTCGGAGGACTTCCGCGAAGGCATGGAAGCGTTTCTTGCCAAGCGCAAGCCGGACTGGAAGGGGCGCTAGCATCCCATGAGCAACGTGCCCAATACCGGCCCGCTTCAGGGCATGAAGGTCATCGAGCTTGCCCACATCATGGCTGGTCCGGTTGCCGGGCTGATGCTGGCAGACATGGGCGCGGACGTGATCAAGGTAGAGCGGCCCAATGGCGATGATACCCGCCGCTTCCTGCCGCCGGACATCAATGGCGAGTCTGCTGCCTTCATGATGATGAACCGCAACAAGCGCGGCATCAAACTCGACCTCAAGTCCGACGCGGGCAAGAAGGCGCTGATCAAGCTGATCGAGCAGGCCGATTGCCTGATCGAGAACTACCGCCATGACACCATGGAGAAACTGGGCCTTGGCTACGAGGAACTGAAGAAAATCAATCCCGGCCTGATCTACTGCGAGATTTCCGGCTTTGGCCGCACCGGCCCGTATCGTGAACGCGGCGGGTTTGACCTGATCGCGCAGGGCATGTCCGGCCTCATGTCAATTACCGGGGAAGCCCCCGGCCGCCCACCCGTCAAGGTGGGTGCGCCGGTGTCGGACATCACCGCCGGCATTCTGGGCGCGCTGGGCTGTGCGGCTGCCTACGCCCACAAGCTCAAGACCGGCGAGGGCCAGCGCGTCGATACTTCCCTCTTCGAAGCCGGTATCACGCACACCTACTGGCAGTCAGCGATCTGTTTCGCCACTGGCATCGCGCCCGGCCCCATGGGCTCGGCGCACCCGCTGAATGCACCCTATGAAGCGTTCCAGACCGAGGATGGCTGGCTCAACCTTGGCGCAGCCAACCAGACCAACTGGGAACGTATGCTGAAAGTGATCGGTGCCGAGCAACTGGCCAATGATCCGCGTTTTGAAACCAACCGCACCCGCATGGAGAACCGGCAGGCGCTGGCCGATGCACTGGCCCCCTACTTTGCACCACGGCCCACACAATACTGGCTCGACAAGCTGGAAGCCGCAGGCGTGCCGGCAGGCCCGGTCCTGTCGATCGACGAGATGCATGCCGACCCGCAAACGCTGGCGCGTGACATGGTGCCGGAGGTCGATCATCCGGTAGCGGGCAAGGTCAAGACCATCGGCGCGCCAATCAAGTTTCACGCAACGCCGGGCGGCGTGAAACGGCCTGCCCCGACGCTTGGCCAGCACACTGCAGAGGTGTTGCGCGAGGCGGGCATGAGCGATGATGACATCAAGGCGGCACTCGGCTCGTAAGGTTTGGCACCAAATCCTTTGCTGACTGGCGCTAGCGCCAGCGCCCTCGTTTGGCGCTATGCTACACCCCAATCCCATCACGACTGACCGGAGCCAGACGCACATGAACCTCGCCCGCTTTCCCCGCCTGCATTTTGCCCATCTGCCGACGCCGCTGGAACACATGCCGCGCCTGTCTGCAGAACTCGGCGGGCCGGAAATCTGGATCAAGCGGGATGACTGCACCGGCATGTCGACCGGCGGCAACAAGACCCGCAAGCTGGAATGGCTTATGGCCGAGGCACAGGATCAGGGTGCCGACATCGTACTCACGCAGGGCGCCACCCAGTCCAACCACGCCCGCCAGACCGCCGCTTTTGCCGCGCGCATGGGGCTTGATTGTCACATTCTGCTGGAAGACCGCACCAAGAAGACCGATCACGACTATACCGACAGTGGCAACGTTTTCCTCGATCACCTGCATGGGGCAAGCGTCGAGACCTGTCCGGAAAACCCGGACATGAACGCCGTTATGGAACAGGCCGCCGAGCGGTTCCGCGCGCAAGGCCGCAAGGCCTATACCATTCCCGGTGGCGGCTCCAACCCGACCGGCGCGCTGGGATATGTCAACTGCGCGATGGAGTTGATCAACCAGGCGAACGCCATCGACCTCAAGATCGACCACCTGGTCCACGCGACAGGTTCTGCCGGTACCCAGGCTGGCCTCATTGCCGGCCTCAAGGGCATCAATGCAGGTGTGCCACTACTCGGCATCGGTGTGCGCGCGCCCAAGCCGAAGCAGGAGGAGAACGTCTTCAACCTTGCCGTGAAGACCTGCGAGAAACTCGGCATTCCCGGCACGGTGAAGCGCGAGGACGTTGTTGCGAACTGCGACTATGTCGGTGCAGGCTACGGCTTCCCCGCTGATGATACCATCGAGGCCATCAAGCTGCTGGCGCGTACCGAGGCGATCCTGCTCGATCCCGTATACTCGGGCAAGGGCATGGCCGGCCTGATCGACCTGATCCGCAAGGGCTTCTTCAAGAAGGGCGAGAACGTGGTATTCCTGCATACCGGCGGCGCGGTCGGCCTGTTCGGTTATCTGGATGACTTCGGGTTTTCCGGTGGTGCTGCGCGCAAGAAAGCGGCCTGAAGCGAACAAGGGCAGACCCGCAATGAGCGACGTGTTCAAGGGCAGTTTTACCCAACAGGAGGCGATCCCCGATGCCGCCATCGAGGCGGCAGTTGAGGTGATGCGTTCTGGCCGGCTGCACCGTTACAACACGGGTGCAGGCGAAACGGCTCAGACCGCCCTTCTGGAACAGGAGTTCGCGGCCTGGCTGGGCGTGCCCTACTGCCTTGCCGTTGCCTCTGGTGGATATGCACTCACCACCGCGCTCAGGGCGTTCGGACTGAAGGCCGGTGAGCCGGTCCTCACAAACGGCTTCACCCTCGCCCCCGTCCCCGGCGCGATTGCCGGGGCTGGCGGCAAGCCGGTACTGGTCGAGGTGACGCCAGACCTGGTCATTGACCTTGCAGACCTCAAAGCAAAGATTGCTTCATCGGGCGCGCGGGTGCTGATGCTGTCGCACATGCGAGGCCACATCGCCGACATGGACGCGCTGATGGCAATTTGCGACGGCGCGGGCGTGGCCGTGATCGAGGACTGCGCCCACACCATGGGTGCCGCCTGGAACGGTGTGAAGTCGGGCTGCCACGGCATTGCAGCGTGCTACTCCACGCAAACCTACAAGCACATGAACTCGGGCGAAGGCGGCCTGCTGACCACACGCGATGCAGAGCTGATGGCGCGCGCCACCGTCTTGTCAGGTTCCTACATGCTGTATGGCCGCCACATTGCGGCACCTGCCGAAGAGGTGTTCGCCAAGGTGCGGCTTGAAACGCCCAACTGTTCAGGCCGCATGGACAACCTTCGCGCTGCCATTCTGCGCCCGCAACTGGCCACGCTGGACGAAAACTGCAAGCGCTGGAACGAGCGGTACGAGGCCGTTGCACAAGAGCTTGCCAACACGCCCGGCATCCGCCTGCCGCAGCGCCCGGCGGAAGAGCAATTCGTTGCTTCGTCCATCCAGTTCAACCTGACCAGTTTTTCGACCGATCAGATCAAGGCGTTTCTGGCATCGGCAATGAACCGCGGCGTCGAGCTCAAATGGTTTGGCGCGGATCAGCCGGTCGGGTTTACTTCGCGCCACGATTCCTGGACCTACGTTGAGCGCCAGCGCCTGCCGCAGACAGACCGCGTGTTGTCCACCCTTATCGACATGCGCCTGCCGCTGACCTTCTCACTCGACGATTGCAAACTGATCGGCCGTATCATCCGCGAATGCGCCCTAGAGGCCACAACCGGAGCAGCCACATGAGCATCGACGGTCACAAGGTCATTGGCATTATTGGCGGCATGGGGCCGGAAGCCACCGTAGACCTGATGCGGCGCGTGGTCGCCGCCACGCCCGCACAAGACGATGCAGATCACATACACCTCGTCGTCGACAACAATCCGAAGGTGCCATCACGCATTGCCGCGCTGATCGAGGGCCAGTCCGGCGTCGACCCTGCCCCGGCCATCGCCGGCATGGCGAAGCGGCTTGAGGCAGCCGGTGCTGATGCGCTGGCCATGGCGTGCAACACGGCGCACTGGTACGCAAGTGACATCACCAGTTCCGTCTCCATTCCGCTTTTGCACATGATCGAGTTGACCGCCGACGAACTCGCCCGGCACAGCTCAAGGCACAAGCGCGTCGGCCTGCTGGCTTCGACGGCGGTTCACAAGACCGGGCTATATGAAAAGGCACTGACGGCCCGCGGCCTGGAAACGGTTGTCCCCGCCGATCAGGACGAGTTGCTGGCGCTCATCAGGACGGTGAAGGCCGGCGACACCGGTGCTGCAGTGCGAAGCCGCTATGCCGCTATCGCTGCAACGCTCGCCGCGCGTGACGTGGATGTGCTGGCGGTCGCCTGCACCGAACTTTCCATACTCGCATCGTCGCTCGATGCAGCTACCCCGGTGGTCGATGCGCTTGACGTGCTCACCACAGAAATCATCAAGTTTGCGAACTGAAATCATAGTTGAGAGGATACGCCCATGGCCGTCACCTACTTGAAGAAGGCAGAAAAAACCTCATCCACCGGCGAGCAGGATGTGCGCGACATCGTCGTCAACATGCTCAACGAGCTTGAGAAAGGTGGCGATGAGCGCGCCGTGGCCTATGCCCGTGATCTGGACAAGTGGGATGGCGATATCGTCATTACCGACGAGACCCGTGAGCGGGCAAAGAAGATGGTGTCGCAGAAGCTGCAGGACGATATCCGTTTTGCGCACGACAATGTGCGCCGGTTCGCAGAAGCACAGCGCGCCTCCATGCAGGACATCGAAACCGAAGTCCTGCCCGGTCTCGTTGCCGGCCACCGCAACATTCCGCTGCAGACCGCGGGCTGCTATGTGCCGGGCGGGCGCTATGCGCATATCGCCTCGGCCATCATGACCGCCACCACGGCGCGTGCGGCCGGCGTTGACAATGTGATCGCCTGTTCGCCACCGCGCGGCGAGACCGGCGCACACCCTGCCGTCATCTTCGCGCTGGATGTGTGCGGGGCAGACACCATCCTCAACCTTGGCGGTGTGCAGGGCATCGGCGCACTGGCGTTCGGGCTGTTCACCGGCAAGCCGGCAGACATTCTCGTCGGACCCGGCAACCAGTTCGTGGCCGAAGCCAAGCGCCTGCTGTATGGCCGCGTTTCCATCGACATGTTCGCTGGCCCCACCGAAAGCGCCGTGATAGCCGATGCCACGGCTGACCCGGAAATCGTCGCCACCGACCTCGTGGGCCAGGCCGAGCATGGCTACAACTCGCCAGTGTGGCTGATTTCCACCGACAAGGCACTGGCCGAGAAGGTGATGGAAATCGTACCCGGCATGATCAACAGCCTGCCCGAGCCCAACCGGCAGTCGGCAACGGACGCCTGGCGCGACTATGCCGAGGTGGTGGTGTGCGACACCCGCGAGGAAGCGGTGAAGGTGTCCGACGACTATGCATCGGAACACCTGCAGGTGATGTGCGAAGACCTCGACTGGTGGCACAACAACCTTCGCAATTACGGCTCGCTGTTCCTTGGCGAAGAGACCAACGTGTCGTTCGGCGACAAGGTATCCGGCCCCAACCATGTGCTGCCCACCAAGCAGGCGGCGCGCTATACGGGCGGGCTTTTCGTTGGCAAATTCCTCAAGATCGTGACCTGGCATCGCATTTGCCGCGAGGCCAACAAGGCGTTTTGCCCTGCCTTCGCCCGTTTCGCGCGGCTTGAAGGTATGGAAGCCGATGCGCGTTCTTCAGATGTGC
>JAWVYF010000094.1:0-10024 GCA_033722845.1 Anderseniella sp.
ACGGTTGACGCTTGTCGAGGGCCGCTTCTCGCAAATGCAGGACATCCTGACGAATCTGGGCATCGAGGCGGTCAACGGCATCGTGCTTGATGTGGGCGTGTCATCGATGCAGCTGGATCAGGGAGAACGTGGCTTTTCGTTTATGCGGGACGGGCCGCTGGACATGCGCATGGCGCAGGATGGCATGAGCGCTGCGGACGTGGTCAACGAATCCGAAGAGCGCGACCTCAGGCACATCATTGCGGTGCTGGGCGAGGAGAAGCGCGCCTATGCCATTGCGCGCGCCATTGCTGCGCGGCGCAAGCAAGAACCGTTTTCGCGGACGCTCGAACTGGCCGATCTTATCGAGGCCACCATAGGCCGGCCGCCAAAGCACAAGGGCCAGCAGATCCACCCGGCAACCCGGACTTTCCAGGCGTTGCGGATTTTCGTGAATGCCGAATTGAGGGAACTGGCAGAGGCACTGGCGGCAGCTGAGCGGCTGTTGAAGCCAGGCGGGCGGCTTGCAATTGTCACCTTCCACTCGCTGGAAGATCGCATTGTGAAGCGGTTCCTGCAGACGCGGACGGGGCGCGCGCCTCGGGCCTCACGCCACGCGCCTGCAGCGGCAGAGCTTGCACCGTCATTTGAAGATATTGCGCGCGGTGGTGTCGTGGCTGATGACGCCGAGACACAAGCCAATCCGAGGGCGCGCTCGGCGCGGCTGCGGGCAGGGCGGCGTACGGATGCGCCTGCGCACGAATTCAGGCTGGAGGATTTCGGCCGGGAGGTGGCGTTATGCTGAGGTTGCTGAACGTACTCCTGATCGTGGGTGTCCTGGGCTCGGCCTTTGCGCTTTACCAGCTTGAGCACAACACCCGGAAACTGGAACGAGAGCTTGCCGCCCGGCAGGAGGCAATCGAGAGCGAATATGAACTGATCGGTCTGCTCAACGCAGAGTGGAGCATGCTGACACGGCCTCAGCGGTTGGAACGGCTGGCAAGGCACCACCTCGACATGGGGCCGCTGATGCCGGACCAGATTATCACTGACAGGCAAGTCACCGGTTCGCTGCCACCGGCACCGGCCAATGCACCTGACAAGACACCTGCCAGCGAAGACCCGCTGGCTGACCTTTTGCGGATGATGCAATGACCGGCGTGGACAAACACAACATGGCAAGAGGGGCAGGCGTGTTGCGCGGCCAAAAGCGGCTCCGGCTGGTCATGGCCGGGTTCACGCTCGGCTTTGGCGTGCTGATAGGAAAGGCCGGCTGGCTGACACTGGTGGAAGGCGCCAACCAGGACAAGATGGCCCATCACGATGTCAAGGTGCGCATTCCCCGGCCTGACATCTCGGATCGCCATGGTCAGACGCTGGCGACAGATATCCCGGTGTCATCGCTGTACGCGGACCCTGCCAAGATGATCGACGTTGACGAGGCGGTTGAACTGCTTACAGCGGCGTTGCCGGAACTGAAGGCCCGCGACCTGCGCCAGAAGCTGTCCAATCGCAAGCGGCGTTTCGTATGGATCAAGCGAGAGGTGTCGCCTGCCCAGCGAGAGCTGATCCATGACATGGGCATTCCCGGTGTGGGCTTCCGGGCGGAAACGCGCCGTATCTATCCGATGGGCAAACTGGCCGCTCATGTGCTGGGCGGTGTTGACCTGGATTCCAGGGGCATTGCCGGGCTTGAGAAGTTTCTGGATGACCAGGGTGCGCTGTACACTGCATCACTGGCGGACCCGACCCGTGCGGCCTCAATGCCCGCGCAAACATCGCTTGATGTGCGCATTCAGCATGCGGTGACAGACGAACTGCGAAAGGCGGTTGAAAAGTTCCGCGCCAAGGCAGCGGCAGGCATCGTGCTGAATGCCAAGACGGGTGAAGTGCTGGCGCTGGCTTCGCTGCCGGACTTCAGCCCCAATACCCCGGCTGACGCACTCAAACCAGATAATGTGAACCGGGTCACTGCGGGTGTGTTCGAGCTGGGTTCGATCATCAAGGCGGTGACATTTGCCATGGCGCTTGATGCTGGAACGGCGACGCTGAAGTCGCGCTACGATGCGCGCTATCCGCTGGTAATCGGGCGGGCGCGGATCAACGACTTCCACGCCCAGAAGCGCATTCTGACGGTGCCGGAAATCTTCATGCACTCGTCCAACATCGGCACTGGCAAGATGGCGCTGGAGGTGGGCGAGGCAGGTCATCAGGCGTTTTTGAAGAAGCTTGGCCTTTTTGACCGTTTGCAGACGGAACTGCCGGAATCGGCAAAGCCACTGTTGCCGCCACGCTGGGGCAAGCTGGTAACGGTTACAGCCTCTTTCGGTCACGGATTTGCCGTACAACCGATGCAGGGTGCTGCGGTTGCGGCAGCGCTTGTGAATGGCGGAAAACTCATTCCTCCAACGTTGCTGCAGCGTGATGCCGAAACTGCAAACGCCCTGGCGACCCAAGTGATCAAACCCTCTACCAGCGCCGACATGCGCTACCTGTTCCGTCTAAACGTCACCGAAGGAACCGCCGGCAAGGCTGCAGTTCCGGGCTTTCGCGTGGGTGGCAAGACCGGGACGGCGGAAAAGGTGGTCAACGGCCGCTACTCCAAGAACCACCGTTTGACGTCGTTCGTGGGCGCATTCCCGATGGACGATCCGAAATACGTGCTGCTGGCCATGCTGGACGAACCCAAGCCGTTGCCTGAAACCTATGGCTATGCAACGTCCGGCTGGAACGCGGTGCCGACCGCCGGCAAGATCATTGGCCGCATCGCACCGCTGCTTGGGGTGACGCCTGTTTTCGATGAGGAGTCATCCGGGAAGCTCGAGAAGTACAAGAAGCAGCGCCTCAAAGAACTGGAGAAAGAAGCCCAGCGGGAAGCTGCTCTGGCCGGAGGCGGGCGGCAATGAGCATGACGCTTCAACACCTGGCGCAGGGTATTGCCGAGGTGCCCCAAACTGCCGCTGAGCTGGTGATCGAAGGTCTGACCAGCGACAGCCGAAAGGCTGGCGAGGGATTTGTCTTTGTTGCCATTCCCGGCGAGTTGGCGGACGGAGCGTCATTTGCCAAGGCTGCGGTTGCAAACGGTGCGGTGGCCGTGGTTGCCGGCCATGATGCTGAGCTGAACCTTGGCGATGAGGCCGTTATCTTGCGCACGGACAACCCGCGCCTGGCCCTGTCGCTGATGGCGGCGCGTTTGTATGCGCCGCAGCCCGACATTGTGGTGGCGGTGACCGGCACCAATGGCAAGACGTCGGTTGCTTCGTTTGTACGGCAGATCTGGTCGATCCTCGGCCTGCCTGCGGCCAGCGTAGGAACCGTTGGCATCGTGTCGCCATCGGGTACTCGCAAGCTGGCCCATACCACGCCGGATCCGGTGGAAATTCATGGTGCGCTTCAGGCACTGTCGGCTGAGCACGTCAGCCATGTGGCACTGGAAGCCTCCAGTCACGGGCTGGCGCAGTACCGGCTTCATGGCGTGCGCGTGGCGGCGGCGGGCTTTACCAACCTGACCCGCGATCACCTGGACTATCACAAGACCTTCGAAGCCTATCTCGATGCCAAGATGATGCTGTTCGAAGAGGTGCTCGGTGAAGGCGCCTCTGCCATCATCAATACGGACATGCTGGAGGCTGAAACGATTATTGCGCGATGCAATGCCCGCGGACTGGTGGTTTCAACGGTCGGCACCGGCGGCAAGGCCTTGCAGATTGTCTCCGCTGAACCGCAAGGCTTTGGCCAGCAATTGCGAGTCAAGGGACGTGACGGCGAGTACAGCGTGTACCTTCCGCTGGTTGGCCGCTTCCAGGCGGACAACGCGGTGATGGCTGTTGCGCTGGTGGTGGCTGCCGGTGGCTCCGAGCCCCATGCGGTGCGGGCGCTGGAGCAGTTGCGCGGGGCGACCGGGCGGCTGGAGCTGGTGGCGACAACGCACAAGGGCGCGCCGGTGTTTGTCGACTACGCCCACACGCCTGATGCGCTGGAACATGCGCTGGACTCTCTGCGGCCGTATGTGACCGGCAAGCTCTATGTTGTCTTTGGCGCCGGTGGCGACCGGGACAAGGGCAAACGGCCTGAAATGGGCGCAGTTGCGGCGCGCGCGGGCGATATTGCAATCGTTACAGATGACAACCCGCGCAGCGAGGAACCGTCGACAATACGTGCGGAAATCATGGCGGCTTGCCCCGGCGCAATCGAAATAGGCGACAGGGCTGACGCAATCGCCACCGCCATCGGCAAGCTCGAGCAAGGCGATGTGCTGGTGGTGGCCGGCAAGGGGCATGAGACCGGTCAAACGGTGGGCAAGACGGTGATCCCGTTCTCCGATCATGAGGCGGTGCTGGCGTGTACGTCAGGGCAGGTGGCGAATGGCTGATAGCGCATTGTGGACGATTGAAGAGCTGTTGCAGGCGACCGGCGGTGAGCTGGTGGGCGAGGTGTCTGCACCGCTCAACGGTGTTGCCATCGACAGCCGGGCCATCAAGCACGGTGACATCTTTGTTGCCATCAAGGGGGACCGGACCGACGGTCACATTTATGCGGCAGCCGCGCTGAAGGCAGGGGCGGGACTGGCCATCGTGTCCCGGCCTGACGACGAGATGCGTGCAGCAGGCGCTCTGCTGGTGGTGCCGGACGCGCTTGAGGCGCTTGAACATATCGGCCGGGCAGCGCGCCAGCGAGTGGCCGGCAAGGTCATCGCAGTTACCGGATCGGTGGGCAAGACAACCACCAAGGATGCGCTCAAGGTGGCATTGTCGGCATGTGGTTCGACGCATGCGGCGGTGTCGTCGTTCAACAACCATTGGGGTGTGCCGCTGACGCTGGCCCGCATGCCGCGTGACACGGCCTTCGGTGTCATCGAGGTGGGCATGAACCATGCCGGTGAAATAGAGACGCTGATCGACATGGTGCGTCCGCATGTGGCGATCATCACTGCCATTGCCGAAAGCCACATTGGTCATTTCGATTCGCTGACCGGCATTGCCAATGCCAAGGCAGAGATTTTCACCGGTGTGGTGCCCGGCGGTGTTGCCCTGATCAATCGAGACAGCGAGTTTCATGATCATCTTGCAGGCAAGGCACGAGATTGCGGCATCACCGACATTCGCGGATTTGGCGAGGCGGAAGATGCAGATATCCGGCTGGTCCGGTTTACCTTGCATGACAGCTGCTCGTGCATGACGGCAGATGTGCGCGGCGAACAGGTAACCTGCAAGCTGGGCGCACCGGGCCGCCACGTGGTGCAGAACGCATTGGCTGTGCTCGGAGCCTGCCAGGCTGCCGGTGCCGACCTTGCGCGTTGTGCGCTGGCGCTTGCCAATATTACGCCACCCTCAGGCCGGGGCGTGCGGCACAAGCTTGAAACCGATGGTGTGAAGGTCACCCTGATCGACGAAAGCTACAACGCCAATCCGGCATCCGTGCGTGCAGCACTGGAGATGCTGGCTGCCAGTGAACCGGAAGGCCATGGGCGACGGATTGCGGTGCTGGGCGACATGCTGGAGTTGGGTGCCCATTCCGCAGACCTGCATGCGGGGCTGGTTGATCCGATCGGGTCGGCTGATGTGGACAAGGTGTTTGTGTGCGGCGAGCACATGAAGCATCTGTGGGCCGAACTGCCGCCGTCGCGCCGGGGCGCGCATGAGGCGACCTCGGCAGAGTTGATCGAACCGTTGCTGGCGTCTATCCAGTCAGGCGACATCATCATGGTGAAGGGGTCGCTGGGGTCGAAAATGGCCGTGGTGGTCGACGCCATAAAACACAAATACGGGGGCGAGGCAGCGGGCTGAGATATCAAACAACCAGCCCGGGAATGATCCGTCATTTCGTTGCTGGTGTCTTGTCCCGATACCGGATCAGATATGTTCTACCATTTGTTTCTTGAATTGAGCGACCAGATTTCGGCTCTCAACGTGTTTCGCTACATCACCTTCAGGACGGGTGGAGCACTGATGACGGCGCTGTTCCTGGTGTTCATGTTCGGCCCCTGGCTGATCTCGAAAATGCGCATCAAGCAGGGCAAGGGCCAGCCGATCCGCGAAGATGGGCCGGCGCGTCACATCGTCGAGAAACAGGGTACGCCGACCATGGGCGGGCTGATGATCCTTGCCAGCGTGCTGGTGTCGACGCTGTTGTGGGCGGACCTGTCCAACCTGTATGTCTGGTCGGTGCTGTTCGTGACCATGGGCTTTGGCGCAATCGGCTTTTATGACGACTATCTCAAGGTCACACGCGCCAAGACCGGTGGCTTCTCGGCCCGGTTCCGGTTGGCGCTGGAGTTCATCATTGCCGGTATTGCAGTGTGGATGTTCACGCTGGTCGGCGACAAGCAGCTGTCCACGGCACTGGCCTTTCCGTTCCTCAAGGATGTGCTGTTGCAGCTCGGCTGGTTCTTTATCGTGTTCGGCATGGTTGTAGTTGTCGGGGCTGGCAACGCGGTCAACCTGACTGACGGGCTGGACGGTCTGGCAATCGTGCCGGTGATGATCGCAGCAGCAAGCTTTGGCGTGATCGTGTACCTGGCCGGCAACGTGAAATTTGCCGACTATCTGCAGATTCATTATGTGCGCGGAACCGGTGAGCTTGCCGTGGTCTGTGGTGCACTGATAGGGGCAGGGCTCGGATTCCTGTGGTTCAATGCTCCGCCTGCGATGATTTTCATGGGAGACACCGGCTCGCTGTCGCTGGGCGGTGCGCTGGGGGCGATTGCTGTTGCGGCCAAACATGAAATCGTGCTCGCCATCGTTGGCGGCCTGTTCGTGCTGGAAACCGTTTCGGTGATCGTGCAGGTGGTGTCGTTCAAGCTGACCGGCAAACGGGTGTTTGCCATGGCGCCGCTACACCATCACTTCGAGCAGAAGGGCTGGAAGGAGCCCACCATCGTGATCCGCTTCTGGATCATTTCGGTGGTGCTGGCGCTGATCGGCCTTGCGACGCTGAAGCTGCGCTGAGGAAGGCGGACACCGTTTCGATGGCAATTGCTGCACATACATTCAAGGGAAAACGGGTCGGGGTGTTCGGCCTGGGCCGCAGTGGTAATGCCACCGTTGATGCCCTGGTGCGTGGCGGTGCCGAGGTGCTGGCATGGGATGATGCGCCAGCGGCTGCCCAGCGGTCAGAGGAACTTGGCCTGCCGGTGGTGAACCTGCACGAGGTGGACTTTGCCACGCTGGACAGCTTCGTGCTGTCGCCGGGCGTGCCTCTGACCCACCCCGAGCCGCACTGGAGCGTCAAGAAAGCGCTGGCCAGCGGCACTGAGATCATCGGCGATACGGAAGTCCTGGCGCGCGAGATCGCAAACACCAACGCGCGCTTTATTGCCATCACCGGCACCAACGGCAAGTCGACAACGACAGCGCTCACCGGCCACGTGCTGGCCCATGCAGGCCTCGACGTGCAGGTGGGCGGCAACATTGGTACGGCCGCTTTGTTGCTGCCGCCGCCGGGCGACGAGACCGTCTACGTCATCGAACTGTCGTCCTATCAGATCGACCTGATGCCGTCGCTGAAGCCTGATGTAGGCGTGTTGATGAACCTGTCTCCCGACCATCTTGACCGGCATGGCACGATGGACAACTACGCGGCTGTGAAGGCGCGGATGTTTGCGTTGCAGGACAAAGATGACATTGCTGCCATTTCGGTTGATGACAGTTACTGCGCGCGCATCGCTGTTGATGCAGCGCGCCATGCGCAGGCGGTCACATTTTCGGTGCGGGGCAATGAGGCAACGGTTGTCTGCGACGGCCACACGCTAACAGACAATCGCGATGGCACCACCCTTTCGCTTGATCAGGCGCGGGCACTGCGCGGGCTGCATAACGCGCAGAACGCTTGCGCGGTGTACATAGCTGCATGGCGCATGGGGCTGAGCGGGCAACAGATCGAGGCCGGGTTCAACTCGTTCCCCGGACTGGCGCACCGCATGGAGGAAGCCGGCCACAAGGGCCGTGTGGTGTTCATCAATGACAGCAAGGCCACCAATGCCGATGCAGCGGAAAAGGCGTTGTCCAGCTTCTCGCGCATCTACTGGATTGCGGGCGGGCAGGCCAAGTCCGGCGGTATCGAGCCGCTGAAGCCCTGGTTTGCGCGAATTGCGCGGGCCTACCTGATTGGCCAGGACGCAGACGCGCTGGCTGCGACACTGGACGGCCATGCCGAGGCCGTCATTTGCGGCACCATGGAGGCTGCTGTAGCAGCAGCGGCGCGTGACGCCCTGCAGGATACATCCGATGCAGATGAGGTGGCCGTGCTGCTGTCGCCGGCTTGTGCGTCGTTTGACCAGTATCCCAACTTCGAGGTGCGCGGTGATGATTTCCGCTCGCTTGTGCAGAAGCTGGACGGTGTCCGGTGGGACAAGGAGGTAGCGTAGCGCCATGCTGATTTCGCGATCCGACAAGGGACTGATTGCAGACTGGTGGTTCACAGTGGATCGCCTGTTGCTCGGCTGTGTGCTGGTGCTGATGGCGGCTGGCGTGCTGTTCTCGATGGCGGCCAGTCCGCCGGTTGCTGCGCGCATCGGCCTCGATCACTTCCATTTCTTTTCCCGGCAGCTGATGTTTCTGACGCCTGCCGTAATCGTGCTGCTGGCGACGTCGATGATGTCGCCGGTTTGGGCGCGCCGTGCGGCACTTGTTGCGTTCTTCGGCGGGCTCGGCGCCATGGTTGCAGCCTTGTTCATCGGGCCTGAAATCAAGGGCGCACATCGCTGGCTCGATCTGGGGCCGATGAACGTTCAGCCGTCCGAGTTCGTGAAGCCGGCCTTTGCCGTGTGTGCAGCGTGGTTTCTGGCAGAAGGTACGCGCCGCCCCGACATGCCGGGCATGTGGATTGCCTTCGGGCTGTTCGCGGTGTTTGCCGGGTTGTTGGTGCTGCAGCCGGACTTCGGGCAGCTGGTGCTGACCACGGCTGTGTTCTGTACGCTGCTGCTGGTACATGGCATTCACTGGCGCTGGGTATTCGGCCTTGGTGGACTGGGCGCGGTTGGCGCGGCGATGGCCTATCTGAGTTTTCCGCATGTGGCATCACGTGTTGACCGGTTCCTCAATCCTGAGGCCCATGACACATTCCAGGTGGATGTGGCCACCAGGGCGTTTCACAATGGCGGGCTGATGGGGACCGGTCCCGGCGGCGGTTCAGCCAAGAACATTTTGCCGGATGCTCACACAGACTTCATTCCGGCTGTTATCGGTGAGGAGTTCGGTTTCCTGGCGATTGCCGTTCTGATCTGCATCATCGGCTTCATTGTCCTGCGCGTGCTGCGCCGGGCCAGCAAGGTGAGCGATCCGTTCATCGTGCTGTCGCTGACGGGGCTGGCAACGCTGTACGGCTTGCAGTCGTTCATCAATCTGGGGGTGAACCTGACCCTGTTGCCGGCCAAGGGAATGACGCTTCCATTTATCTCGTATGGTGGCTCTTCGCTGATTGCGATGGCGTTCTCGATGGGCTTGCTGCTGGCGTTTTCACGGGTGCGTGGCCGGGCAAGAGCCGTGCAGGCTGCCACCGATGCCGGCCTGGCCCTGAAGGTGGCCTGAACAGATGGCGGGCAGCGCCGGTAACGACCGGATCAGCAAGGGTACTGTGGTGCTTGCATCGGGCGGGACCGGTGGTCATCTGTTTCCGGCGCAGGCGCTGGCCAGCGAGCTTGAAGCGCGCAACTGGGATGTCCGGCTGTTTACCGATGCACGCGGGCTATCCTGGCAGGACCGCTTTACCCCCGGCACGGTGAGCGAGATTTCATCGTCCACCCTGACACCGGGCAGGCCATGGAAACTGCCGTTACAGATGTACCGCCTGATCAGGGGGTATCGCCAGTGCCTAAACCTGTTTGACCGTCTGACACCGCGCGTGGTTGTAGGCTTCGGCGGGTATCCGTCGCTGCCGGTCATGATGGCGGCACGCCGTGCGGGCATTGCCAGCATGGTGCATGAACAAAACGCGGTTGCGGGCCGGGCCAACCGACTGGCAGCCGGGCTTGGGGGGGCCAAAGTGATCGCCACATCCTTCGAACCGGTCTACGGCTTTTCCTCTGCCCAGATGAAACGGGTGAAGC
>JAWVYF010000095.1:0-9913 GCA_033722845.1 Anderseniella sp.
AAGGAACGAACAGGGGCAGATTGTGACCGGCAGACCGCAGGGCGTCAATAACGCATCAGCATTCTTGCCTCAGCCAATAAAAAACGGCGGCAACCGGAGTTGCCGCCGTCATATGATACGTCCGCCGCCGGGCCTAGGGTTGTCCGCCGGGGCCGCCGCACGTGAGCATGTTCACAAAGTCAGGCGTATCGAGCGTCGCGCCGCGACGATCGTTGTCCAGCATCGACGTTCCGCCGAACTGGTAGTTAAACCCGACCATGATGGTGTGATCGGTCAGGTCGGAGCCACCACGAAACTGGAAGCAGTTTTCGCGCATTGTACCGCGGTAACCAATGAACACGGCAGAATCGCCAACGATCGGCAGTGCAAATCTCGTGTCGTAACGCGCGCCCCAGGTATAGATATCAAGGTCACGCGGGCCGGGTCCCTGACCGCCGCCGCCAACACGCTCAAGACCGGTATAACCACCTTCGAACTGAAGCCGCGTGTCCGGCTCCAGAAACCACCGCACGACGCCACGGGCGAACAACCCTTCGTCGAGACGCTGATTGACCGCCGGTGTAGCTGGCGCAACGTCAATGTATCCGTCCTGACCGTAGAAGGTCAGGTTGCCTGCGTAGAACTGTGCCTCTCCACCAACAAACCGGTAATTGTGGGCAACATTGTTGTTTGAAAACGCATAGTGAGTTCCACCGGCACCCCCAAACACGCCAAACAGGCTTTGCGACGGGTCACGCCAACTCAGGTGGCCAGCCCCCTGAAAGCCAAAACGCAAGCCCGCTTCATCAGGGCCGGACGTAAACGCCTGGTCATTGTACTCGACATCCACATCGGTCTGGATCGACAGGTTATCGCCGAGCGGCAGGCTCAGCTTGCCTGACGTTGCTGACCAGAAAGCAGTTTCACTGTCACCCGAAAGCGGGCCGGCATTGGGAATATCAAAAATTTGTACGCCGGAGGCCTTTTCAACCTCACCGGCGACGATCAGTCCGATTGCTGTATCAAGTTCAGCCGCGCTGGCCAAAGGCCCGGAAACGGCAACCATCATGGCTGCCCGCGCGCACGATGTAACACGAGCCATTGCATACCCCTGCAAAAGTCTTGTTAGTCAGTGCGCACGATCACATTCGCAAATCAGAATACGAATCTCAACCAAAAATAGTGGTATACGGATAGTCTGACACATGGTCAGTTTTTCAGCGCGGTCACAGCCCGTCCAGCACGGCCTTCGCGCCAGTTGCCAGAATTGCCGCATCGCCTACGGCAGACACCAGGTTGAACCCCATCCCGGCAAACCGCTTGGCCTCTTCGTGGCCCGAGGCATAGATGCCGGATATCTTGCCGGCCTTGCGGGTGGCTGCCACGATCTTCGGCAATGCGGCCTGCACGTCCGGATCATTCGCGCCGCCAACCTTGCCACCCGACAGGTTGATTGACAGGTCAAACGGGCCGACGAACACCCCATCAATGCCGTCGACGGCCAGAATATCGTCGAGGTTGTCCAGCGCGCGGCGGGTTTCGACCATCGGCAACAGCGTGGTCAGCTCATTGGCCGCAGACAGATAGTCCTGCGCGCCCATCTGCCACAATTCCAGCGCGCCCTTCGGCCCCATCGAGCGCGAGGCCAGTGGCGGAAACCGCGCCACGTCCACCAGCCGCCTTGCATCTTCAACCGTGTTGATCATTGGCATGATGATGACCGATGCACCGGCATCCAGCGCGCGCGCCACCATGCCGAAATCATCCAGCGGCGGGCGCACCATCGGCATACCGCCTGCCCGGCCGACTGCCTGCACATGCGCCAGCATCTGGCTGTAATCCGTCATGCCATGCTGCATGTCGGCCAGCACACCGGCAAACCCTGCCCGCACCATGGCCAGCGCTTGCCACTCGCCCGGCCATTGGCACCAGGCGGTGAACACGCAGCCGCTAGCCGCCTCGGCCAGCCGGCTTTTAAGTGATAGCGGGTGAGACGCAGCCACGGGGAAGTTACTCGCCTTCGATCTGGGTAATGGCCTCAGCCATCAGGTCTGCCATCTGGCGGCGGATCTGATGGTCGGACTGTTCGACGCCTGCAGCGTCAAGGTCGCCACGCACCTTGCGGAACACGTCTTCCTCGCCCACTTCCTCGAAGTCGGCCTTAACCACTTCCTTCGCATAGGCTTCGGCATCATCGCCCTGCTTGCCCAGCAGCTCAGCCACCCAGAGGCCGAGCAGCTTGTTGCGCCGCGCCGTTGCCTTGAAACGCAACTCTTCATCGTGGGCAAACTTGCGTTCAAAACCTTCTTCGCGCTTGTCGAACGTGCTCATTTCTGGCCTCTGGCTCCTTTGAGGGCAGGCACCGGGAGATATGCCCCGCCTGCGGATGTGATTCTGCTCGTGAAGTGACATAGACAATCACGACTGCCGCTTCAATACACCGTTGGACCCGTTGTGCGGCATTGCGCTGCATCAAATCCTGTTTGAATCCGCCGGTAAAAGGCGGCTGCCTCATTGTAGCAGCACCGCAAAAGGTCTATTTGAGTGCTTTGACAGCCTGCGGCTCGTGCCGCACCAATCGCGGACACCTGTTTCCGCGCGCCGAGGTACCCCATGAACCAGCGCCGCACCCGCATTTACGAAGGCAAGGCCAAGATCCTCTACGAAGGCCCCGAGCCTGGCACCATCGTCGTGCACTTCAAGGATGATGCCACCGCCTTCAATGCCCAGAAGAAAGCCGTCATCGAAGGCAAGGGCGTGCTCAACAACCGGATCTCCGAGTTCATCTTCACCCAGTTGAACGACCTCGGCCTGCCGACCCA
Organism: Anderseniella sp.; assembly: GCA_033722845.1. Lineage (GTDB taxonomy): Bacteria > Pseudomonadota > Alphaproteobacteria > Rhizobiales > Aestuariivirgaceae > Anderseniella. The sequence goes on from JAWVYF010000095.1 coordinate 2,802, forward strand.
CTTCATCAAGCGGCTCAACATGCGCGAGCAGCTGGTGCGCGAAGTCGAGATCATTCCGCTCGAGGTGATCGTGCGCAACGTGGCCGCGGGCTCCATGGCCCAGCGCCTGGGGCTGGAGGAAGGCTCGCCCCTGCCCCGCTCCATCATCGAGTTCTGCTACAAGAACGACGAGCTGGGTGACCCGCTGGTGGCCGAAGAACACGTCACTGCGTTCGGCTGGGCAAGCCCGCAGGAAATCGATGACATCATGGCCATGACCATCCGCATCAACGATTTCATGTCCGGCATGTTCGCCGCAATCGGCGTCAAGCTGGTCGACTTCAAGATCGAGTTCGGCCGCCAGTATGAAGGCGACATGGTGCGCACCGTGCTGGCCGACGAGATCAGCCCGGACTCGTGCCGCCTGTGGGATATGAAAACCAACGAGAAGATGGACAAGGACCGCTTCCGCCGCGATCTCGGCGGGCTGGTCGAGGCCTATCAGGAGGTCGCCCGCCGCCTCGGCATCCTCAACGAGAACGACCCGGCCAAGCCGTCCAAGCCCAAGCTGGTCAAGTCCTGACCCGGCCACCAACGCGAATACACACGAAGGAAAGCCATGAAAGCCAAGGTTATCATAACCCTCAAGAACGGCGTACTGGACCCGCAAGGCAAAGCCATTGAAGGGGCCTTGTCCGGTCTCGGCTTTTCCGGCGTGGACAATGTCCGCCAGGGCAAGTTCATCGAGCTCGACATCGACGCCGCCAACGAGGACGAAGCCCGCAAGTCGGTCGAGGCCATGTGCGACAAGCTGCTCGCCAACACGGTGATTGAAAACTACCGGGTTGAAATCGTCTGATGCCGTTATCGCACAGCCTGTTGAAGACGCTGACAGCCGCCGGCCTCACCGCTGCCGTGTTGACCGTGCCCGCCCTCGCGCTCGACACCCGCAAGATCGAGCTGTCCCTGCCGGCTGGCGGCAAGACTTACCAGGTCACGGCCGAACCGTTGAGCGCCTGGCAACTGGCATCCGAAGGCCAGCTGTCGCTCGACCAGAAATTCGACATCCAGCCCGACGGCACCCACGGCACCATCCAGGTCAAGCTCATTCCCGCCCCGGCAAAGGTGCCATCCAAGCCAAACCCGTGCACCTTGCTGCAGGGCCTCGGCAAGGCATTGACCGATCAGGGCGCGCGCGTGTCCGCTGGTCGCGTACCGCAGGCCAACCTGGCGCCGGTGTGTTCGATGGTCGCCGAAGGCACCCTGAAGACGCAGTTCTACTACGCCTCGATGTTCATCACTGGCGACGTGATCGTGGCCGGCGTGGCCAGCAACAACCGCGACCTGAGCGAAACCCAGATTACCGATTTCCAGCGCTACCTCGCCTCGATCCAGGCGACTCCGAAGGAGACCAGCCAATGAAGGCCGCAGTCATCGTATTCCCCGGCATCAACCGCGAGAATGACATGGCCCGCGCGCTGGAGCGCAGTGCTGGCGCAACGGTGTCCAGGGTCTGGCACACCGAAACTGCACTGCCCGCTGGCACCGACCTTGTCGCGGTCCCCGGCGGCTTCTCCTATGGCGACTATCTGCGCTGCGGCGCCATTGCCGGCCGCTCACCGATCATGAAGGCCATCGTCGATCACGCAGCCCGCGGCGGCCTCGTGCTGGGCGTGTGCAACGGCTTCCAGATCCTCACCGAGGCAGGCCTGCTGCCCGGCGCGCTCATGCGCAATGCCGGCCTTAAATTCGTTTGCAAGAAGGTGCGCCTGAGCGTCGAGAATGACTCCACATTCTTCACTCGCTCCATGAGCAAGGGCGATGTTGTCACCTGTCCGGTCGCCCACCATGACGGCAACTATTTTGCCGACGCCGAAACGCTGAAAAGCCTGGAAGGGAACGGACGGGTTGTGTTCCGCTATGCCGAAGGCACCAACCCCAACGGCGCCGTCAACGACATTGCCGGCATCATGAACGAGCAGGGCAACGTCATCGGCATGATGCCGCATCCGGAAAACATGATCGAACCGCTGCACGGGTCTGAAGACTGCAAGCCGCTGTTCGAAAGCCTGGCGGCCTGAGCCTTCAGGCTACCAGCTCCAGCCAGCCTTCATAACGCACGATCAGCCCGCCCCACGGCAGCGCCATCTCCACCTCGAAGTTGAACCGGTCATCGGCATCGTGCTCGCGCGCCTTTACCCGTGGCAGCAACACGTTGGGCATCGGCACGCCAAACGCGTCCCAGTTTCGCAAGACCAACTCCAGCTCACCCTGGGCTGTCACCACAACAGCCATGCCGAAGGACAGCGGCCCGAACCGCTCCACCAGCACCCCCTCGTAGCGCCCCTTGCCCTCTTCCTGCAGCGAATGAAACACCGCCCCGTTGAAATTGCGCTGCCAGGTTTCCACACCACTCTCGTCACGCGTCAGCGTCACCTCGACCGGAGTCGACGCAGCTGCCGGCGGAAACCGGAAGATTGCTGCCAACAGCCGCGCCGGCCAGCTGGTCCCCCGGCGCACCGAGGCAATGCCCCGCCAGCGGGCCTGACGCTCAAACCGGTGCAGCTGCCGGACCGGCGGCGTCAACCGTTCATAAGCGGCTCCCAGCACCCGTTCATAGGGCGTGCCGGATGACGGCAAATCGCGAAAACTCCAGGTCATGCGCCGCGCCGCCAAAAGTGGCTCAAGCGAAGCAAACGAAACCGCACCAAGCGCACTTCGCGCACCGGCCTCAGGCGCTCTGCGGGCAAGGCAATCCCTGACGATACACAACGCCGCCAGAACCGGAATGTACGGCCCGTCATGGCCTTCAGCGATCAGGTCAAACCGGCAGGACACCGGCATGCCGGCCTTGATACCGATCATCTCCATCGCCATGCCGCCACGGTGCTCACCCCAGTTGAAGGCCCCCTGCCCCCAGCTGACCAGTGCAGCGAGTTTGCCCAACCGGGGCAGCAACCGTTTAGACCTGAGCCACGCGACCAGCCGCAACATGTGCAACATCACCTGCGGCCTCGTCGCCACGAATGCGCCAACCTCACGCAGGTCCGGGTATGCCCGTTGCAGAACGGCCCTGTCCGGCACATCAACGGCCACACCTGTCAGCGGACCGATTGGCACAACGCCGGCAGGTCGGATGATGCCGGGTCTGGCCGTCATCAGCCCGGTGCTGCCGTCCGGCTCAAGCCGTTCACCCGCATATGACAGTATGGCCTCGATGACATTGCGCCCCATCGCGACCTTGGGTGACGGGCCGAGCATGGAGTTACACGCCTCAAGCTTGTCCCACCCTTCGCTGACATGCCGAACCACCGCACCGGACACCGCCGGATAGGTACTGCAGCCCGACAACACGAACACACCAGCCTTGCGTGCTCTTTCGTCTAGCGCGTCAATGCCGGCAACAAACCCGGTGGCATCAGCCAGGTCGAGATAGTTGATCCCGCAGGAAATGCAGGCTTCGGCCAGTTGGTACGGCTTGTCGCCATAGGCCTGAAACGGGCCTGACACATCAATCAGCAGCTGTGGCTTCAGGCGCGCCAGCAGTTTGGCATTGTCCGCCGGCCTGTCGAACACGACGACCGCCTCCTGCGGCAGCCCAAGCCGCCGCACCAGTGCTTGCGCCTTGTCCATTGAACGGCCGGCGACAAGCGGCGTCACACCGTCCGATGCCGCCAGCATCTCAACCAGCCGCGCCCCGAAATTGCCATACCCGCCAACAACCAGAACCTTGAACTCGCTCATGCAGCCAAAGTGCGAACCGGTTCACCTGCTGTAAACGTGACTGATTGTCAGTGAGGACGCCCTTGCCGTTTGCCTCAGCAACGTTTGACTTGGCTTTGTCAGATTTGCAGCGCACAACGCACACCATCATGAACACCTCTGTATCAAACCATACCGGCGCCAGCCGGAACCTCGCCATCATCGGTCTCGTCAACGGGGTCGCAGGAATCCTGTTACAGTATGTGCTGTTCCAGCCGCTGTTCCGGCAAATCGGCATGGGCTGGGGCACATCCGCCATTGCCATGCTGATGTACTTCACCATCCTTACCAACCTGATGGTGATTGCCGCCTACTGGGCACACTTGCAGCCGCACGCCAACCGGCTCACCCGCTTCTTTGCCCGCCCCGGCGTGCGCACCGCGGTGACGGCCTATATCGTCTTTGTCGGCGTCATCTATGCGCTGTTCATCGCCGGCCAGCTGCCGTTGAACGCAGCCCAGAAGGTGCCGGACGCGATGCTGCACTACATCGCCCCGCCGCTCTGCCTGTTGTGGTGGTGGACCACCCGGCCCAATCCGTCATTGCGCTATGGCACCATTGCGCGATGGATGGTCTGGCCGATCAGCTACCTGGTGGTGTCTATATTGATTGGCGCCGTGACCGGTGCCTGGCTTTACCCCATCCTCGATGCAGGCAAGCTGGGGTGGACGGCTGTAATAATAAATGCCGCCGGCATGGTCGCGTTCCTGGCAGGCTTCATGGCGCTGCTGGTCACGGCCACCCGGCGGCTCTCAGGGAACTCGTGAAGCCGGTTGTCGAAGTCAGAAGCGCAGCCGCGGCGGGCGGTTTGCTTCTTCATCTGCCTGTTCACGGGTGATGCCGATATCGGCCAACTCGTGATCGGTCAGATGGCGCAATTGCTCGCGCGAGCGGTGAAAAGCGCTCCATTCGCGGTACCAGGCGTTCATTCGCTGCCAAAGCGAGGTCACTTTCACAGGTGCCGGCACCGTCTGACGTGAAGCCTTGCCCGTCATCGATTGCAGAATTGTATCTATTGCACCCATGATATACCTCCTTTCGGGTCAAATGTGACGCCCTGCGTCGGTGACAATTCATGCATTGCATCCATTCGGATATCAATGTAATTATTGTCACCATGACAACTTGGATTCCTCAATTTGAGCGCACCGGTGCGCCAATTTATGTCGAGATTGCGGATGCGATGCAGCGCGACATCGACTCCGGAACACTGAAACCAGGCGAAAAACTACCTCCCCAACGAAATCTGGCCTTCGATATTGGGGTGACAATCGGAACAATCGGGCGTGCCTATGCCCTTGCCCGCCAGCGCGGCCTGGTGACCGGCGAGGTGGGCCGTGGCACGTACATCCGCAAGGGCGGCGGCATTGGCGGTGTGTTCGGCACTGCGCCATCACAGTCCACCTCGATTCCCGGTTATGCCAAGACCGAGAGAGAGGCTCTGACCGAATCCGGTCTGGGCAGTGACCTTGTCGAACGAAGCGGCACGTCCCCAGCGCCCGGCAAGTTGCGGCTCGACTCCACCAGTGCGCCCGAGGTGGGTCAGGCGGCAATCATCACCGGTCTGCTGGCCGACATCATGGCAGACTTTCCAGACCGCACGACCGACTATATCCGCTCACTCAAACCCGAATGGCAGCAAGCCGGGCAGCAATGGCTGTCATGTCCCCACTGGACGCCAGACATCAATGGCATCGTGCCGACCATGGGTGTGCACGCCGGCATGATGGCGGTCATCGCAGCCCAGACCGCGCCGGGAGACCGCATTGCCTTCGAAAGCCTCACCTATGCCTCCCTCGCCCGCTCGGCCAACCTGATCGGGCGCCAGGCAATAGCCGTGCCCATGGCAGAGCATGGCATGGACGTCGACGCCTTCGAGCATGTCTGCGCCAACCAGCATCCCAAGCTGGTGGTCATCATTCCCACCTTGCAGAACCCCACCACCGCCATCATGCCGGCGGACCAGCGTGAGCGGTTTGCGGCCATCGCGCGCAAGCACAATGTTCGCATCATCGAGGACAACATCTACGGCGCCCACGTTGACGGCGCGCCGCCGCCCATCGCCAGCTTCGCCCCGGACATCACGTTCCACCTGTCCGGCATGTCCAAGGCGGTAGCTGCCGGCATCCGGGCCGGATGGGTCGCCTGCCCCACCGGCTTTACCGGCTCGATCCCCGTTGCCCACAAGATGATCACCGGCGGCATGCCCTTCCTGCTGGCCGAGACAGCCGCCCGGCTGGTGCTGTCTGGCGCAGCCGAAGCGATCACCACCCAGGTCCGCTCTGAGATCTCCAGCAGGCTGGATATCGTCAAGCAGGTGTTTGCCGGTCATGATTTCATGAGCCACCCCAGCGCCCCGTTCATCTGGCTGAAGTTGCCCGAGCCGTGGCGGGCCAGCCTGTTCGTTGCGGCCGCCCGTGATGCGGGCATGCTGGTCGATGGCGACGACGAGTTCCGCTTCTCGCAAGCCCAAGAAAGCCTGCACCGGGTGCGCATTGCCTTCTCCACCCTGCCCGGGCGCGGCAACCTCGAGACCGCCCTGACCCGGTTGCGCGTCTTGCTGGACGCTGGCCCTTCCGGTCATGACACCTACGCCTGATCCTTTTTGGCACATGTTCAGGACTGCGTGGGCGACGCCCACATGCGCCACCGCGATTGTATTGCGGGCGCGCGACCGGCCCGGTGCATAATCACTCCGTGTCGCTGCGCCAATCACCCTGGTCATCGCCCACAGCAACGCCGGCAACTGGCAGCGCGCATCGGGCAATCAAGCCCACGGCGCAAGGCTCGACTGTGGTGGAATAATCTATGCAGCCCGGTGGAATATCTGAACATTGACTGGTGGAATCTGCTGTCATCTTTATGGAGTTTGGCAGGCTATTCTGTTCGAGAATTCAGCAACCAAAGACATTACTTTAAGCCACGACTAACGCACAAAACCAAATACTCGCGCTCGATAACTTATTTTTATCCAGCCAAACCGAGTTTTCACCACTGAATATTTGACTTCGATAAAGTGTTCAGATCGGTCAGGGCTGACCCGCGCCCAAACGGCAGTTTTCGCCCTCACCACCCCGTTTCATTGTCTTCATGGAGAGACAAGGCGATGCTGAACACCCTTCGAAACAGCGCCTCCTGGCGTTCGCTGTCACGCTTTTTCCGTAATGATTCCGGCAACATGGCTGCTGTTGTCGCGCTGTCGGCGCTGCCGCTTATGATGGCGGGCGGTGCTGCAGTTGACTATGGCAACTGGGTTTCGGTGCAGGCCCGCCTGCAGGCCGCAACCGACGCTGCCGCCCTGGCTGCCGGCCGCGAAGCCAACCTCGATGAGGCCGAGCTTCGCCGCGTGGCGACCGACTATTTCATGTCGA